>WJIL01000010.1 GCA_014730275.1 Candidatus Lokiarchaeota archaeon
GACAGAAGTTTACGTTTCTTTTGGACCCGTACAATCCTTCATTTCGCAGGCACGGACAACCCACGACCTCTGGACAGGCTCTTATCTCCTTTCGATACTCGGAAGAGAAGCAATACGATCCGTGTTGGAAAACCATCCAGATACAAAGGTCATCCGACCATATCTCGATTCTGAAACTCCAGATCATCAAATTGCTTTACGGCGAGTTGAAGGTATTGATAAGCGGGTAGGAACCGTTCCTAATCTCATAGAGTTTGATGCAAACGGCAATCCCTCGGCTATAGCAGAATCCGCCGTTGATGGTTGGACAACGATGTGGAACAACATCTGCAAAGAAGCAAGAACGCGTGTTGAATCTGTTACGTCGAGCTCTTCGCAAGATGCATTCATGCCCATATGGGAAAGGCAGGTGAACTCCTTGTGGGATTCATATTGGGTCATTGGTGAGTACACCGGATTGACCAGAAGGAAAGCTATCCGTAACTTCTCGGAAGACGCAGAACATGGTAGGAAATGTACCATCTGTGGTAACCGGGAAATCCTGAGACCTAAAAGCACTGACTTCGATGACATCAAGAGCTTTTGGGACAAACTTGCGAAGAATCTTAGCGGGGCTCAGATTCAAGAAGAGGGTTCTGAGCGGCTATGTGGGGTCTGTTTGACCAAACGGATGTGTCCTGGCATTCTTCATGACCTCGTAGGAAGCAATAAGAGCCCATTTCCGTCAACCGTTAGCTTTGCAACACTACCTTGGCGACTAGCCATTGTCAAGTCTGATGACGCAAACCTGAAGAATCTGACGAAGAAGTACCTTTCAGAGTTGAAGGATGCAGGTTTATTCCAACTAGAGGGATTATGGAAGCCAAATGACACTAAAAAGAACAAACGTGATGATTATCATCCGCTCCTAAATTATGACGGAGACTACTTCTTACCTGAGCAAGTCCAACCGGAGCACCTCGACCTACCTGAAAGAGTATGTGACACTCTAGGGTCTACATTGAAATCTCTTAGACAGAAATCCGAGCAGCTGGGAATTCCGAATCCCACACCCTACTACGCAGTCCTGTCCATGGATGGAGATAGTATTGGTGAAACCCTTTCGAATAATCCGGGTAGCAAAAAATGCTTGAGTAAACATATGAGTGAATTTGCGAAGAGAGCTGTTGAAATCGTGGAAGATGAATGGGGACGTCTGATATACGCTGGTGGAGATGATGTTCTAGCATTTCTACCCACTCATACTGCTTTACAGACTGCCTATCAGATCAGGGAAGCCTTCATGGAGGCCATGGACAAAACAGGGATTGACAATCCCCCAACAATAAGTGCAGGCATTGTTTTCGCACACTATTCAGCCCCCATGAGCAGCGTTGTCTCACGAAGTCACTCATTACTCGAGCATGTCGCAAAAGAACATATTGCACCGAAAAATGTGGTCTCTCAAGGTCGCATCAAGAAAGATGCCTTTGCCATAGAGACATGGGACAGAGGCGGGACGAATTTGCATGTGGTCAAGAAATGGGAATCATCTGGCCGGAAAGAACTGAGAACGTGGACAGAAGTCCTTGGAGATGTAGGTTCACGCTTTACCAAGAACGCAGACGTGCCACTAACTTCTAGCTTTATCCATTCTGCTGCAGAGTCAATCAGGAAAATGGAGTGGGAGTATGATGATGCTGATACTGTTGAGGAGCTCTTCTTAGTTAACTACCTGAGAAGCAGAGATGAGAAGATTTCGAAATTGAAGAAAGACCCGGACGGACGAGAGAAAGCTGCAGCTCTGATTAGCAAACTGGTGGATCTAACGCTTTGCTGGGATGGCGATGATTGTACCTACAATCCAGACCATCTGCTGTTTGCTCAGTTCTTGTCCAGAGGAGGTGTTTACTAAATGAGTTATTCGATATTTGCCGACCCGATTGATACACTATTCTTCAGAGATGGTTCGCCATTCAACGCTGGCGAATCTCCTTACCTTGAGTCGATATTTCCGCCCAGCCCGCATACGGGGTTCGGGTTCTCGCGTGCAGTGGTTCTAATCCTCATGTGCAAGAACCTAGACACCTACATCAAAGGCGGGTGCAATGGATGCGAATTCCAAGAAGATTGTCCGATAACCGATGCTGTAGGCGACCCAAGCAAGCGTGATGGAACCCTGAGTGTCAAGGGCCTCTACCTGTTCGGTGAGGAACGTTTCTTCCCTGCCCCTCGTGATCTTGTTGTAGAGAAGGATGTTTCTTCACCGAAAGAAGCAACCCCGGCATACGTTCCCAACACACCTGTTCAGTCAGACCTCGGTCATGTAAGATTGCCTTCTGCCAAAGAGGGTAGTCAATTCTTGGACGACGTTGGGGACCATCTTGTTCCTGAATCAGTGCTGGGAAGGTATTTGCAGAACGAGCCAATCGATTATTCCCAACTTAAGCGGCTTCGGAATGACGAGTCAGAGAAAAAGCCCATGATCTACGGAGAGGGACGGACAGGCATTGCTGTGAACGAGTCAACAGGAGCAAGTCTTGAGAAACATCTCTACAGCATTGAGATGATTCGCCTCCGAAAAGGCATGCAGCTGTGGAGTGGAATAAGCGGACTCAAGAAGGGGATAGACCTGCCAACCAAAACAACCACTGCCAGGTTAGGCGGCGAAAGCAAACGGGTCAGGGTCAATCTGGCTGAAGGGCTGGACCTCGCTGAGCCTTCAATCACAGACGAGATTGCAAGCAGTGGACGACTGAAGATTATGCTTCTACAACATGCTGACTTCGATGGACAGTGGTATCCACCCTGTATGACCAGGAAGGAGGGGGACGAAAACGTTAGCTGGGACGGCGAGGTAAACGGAGTCCAGATGACCCTGGTCTCAGCCATGACCGGCAAACCTGTCTATTTTGGTGGCTGGGATACGGCGAAGGGAAGACCACGTCCCTTGGAGCCC
>WJIL01000011.1 GCA_014730275.1 Candidatus Lokiarchaeota archaeon
ATGGTCTGATACAGAGAATTGATGGAATCCTTCTTTTTCTGCTTTCGTGGTCAGTGCAACTATTTCGTCATACGAGTATCCGACATGAGGTTCTATGTGAATACCAATTTTCATAACAGTGCGAGTCCTGAGTATCTGGAAGTAAGGCAAATGAAAACACCGTACTAGAAAAAGAAGTCAAACCTGGCGAGACATTTGGGGATCTCCTGTTGAAATTGGATTTGGATGCGAGTGAGATAGGCGATTGTTTCATCAATGGAAAACTCGCAAGACTATCTGACCCAATAGAAGACGGTGATCGGATTGGCCTATTCCCATTCAATATGAAACTCATTGACGGCGGGATGCATTTGAGGTATCATCCTCAGCGCCGATAGTAGAATCATTAGAGGCGCTTGGAAGGGGTTTCATCCTTCAAATCCTTGGAGACTGATGGAACCGAATTCTTTTCTCTCTTTTTGAAGAAATAGATCCCCATAACAAGGAGATAGGACAGATACGATTCAACTTCCAAAGCAGATGGATTCCCGTTGTATCCAAAAAGGCTCCTTGCCAGACCCCCGATAAAACCATCTTCATGTAATGGGTGGACTGCCCCTCCTGGTAACGCGGGCGGATTTATGTTCCATATCTCGAGAGGACCAATAAGAAGAAAACCTGCTTCCTGCAATTCATGTATGCCATATGCAAGCATTCCTGCTGCAAATAGGATGAGGAACGCAGATGTCCATTTGAAAAACGTTCTGAACCTTATTTCGAGAGAACCTTGATAGATTCCTATACCGACGCCTGCAGCAAGAACAAGCCCAAGAGTGAGGCCAATGTACGTCTGATACCCTTCGCGAATTACCAATGCTGCTGTGAACAGCACGATTTCTACCCCTTCTCGGAGGACCAGAGCGAAGCTCAACAGTGCGAGTCCCCATCTCCCTTCGGTCTGCAGTTTACCTTCTGTTGATGCTTCAATGTCTGATGAAATTTCTTTTCCTTTTCTCTTCATCCAAACAATCATGGTCGTCAGTAGAAGAGATGCAATGATAACAAGCACACCCTCAAAGATTTCCAGTACCACTTCCTCTACACTTCCCCAGATTGCCACTATTCCTCCTCCAATCAAGAGGCTCGTGATTCCTGCTAGGGCAAGGCCCGAAAAAACGTACCCATTCATCGCTGATTGATTCGATTTCCGAAGATAGGCTAGCATGATAACTACCACTAGTGCTATTTCCAATCCCTCTCTTAGAGCAATTATGAGAGCAGCTATCATGTATTTCACTTTCCGTCGACAAGAGTATATGAAACAAAGATAACTATTGTTAATTACATTTATGCTTTGGGCTATGACCGCCGACTGTTTCTATACAGCTAGTTTATTCAGCATTCTAACACCGAAAATTGGAACACGTGTACTAAATTTTCATCAGCTATGCGAATCTCTGCGGAGCAATGAAATTTTGTGAAAAATTCAATCTTTAACAGCTCCCTTTCTTTTCGCTTGGCTGATCTGAATAAGCGCGATGCTTAGAGCGAACAGTACAAGCCCAACCCAGTCAAGAATGTCGGGCATTTCTCCTAGGAAAAGAACGGACAAGACTACGATTTGGGGGAGCATTGTGCTATTTATGAGAGACACATCAACTGCCCTCAATACCCGCATGGCTCTGTTCCATAGGGTGAAGGCAAAGGCGGTATTTATGATTGCTAGCCAGAGAATATATACCAGACTAATTGGCGATATAGGGACCATTCCTTCCAAGATTATGCCTGAGAGTAGGAGAACAACTGAACCAATACCCATACTGAGACTAGTAATCACTACGGGATGGTCGATGCAATCTCTGTTAATTTTTCTCCCCAGCAGAGATGACAATGCGTTAGCCACTAATTCGCCTATCGCAACAAACAGCCCGATAACCTGCACCAATGGCAAGTTCAATGGAAAGAAATAGATTAGAATGCCGACTAATCCAATGAAAATAAGAAGCAACTGTCCTTTCGTTGGTGTTTCATCTAGAAAAATGATCCCCATGAGGAGTACAATTACAGGCGTCAGATTGAGTAGCATAGACTCCGTGATAGCAGGAAGAAGGGATAATGCAACGTAATGAGCTCCTTGAGTAAATGCCACGAATATAACTCCGTACACCGCAATAATCCCCCACCATGTTTTCTCCTTGCTAACAATCTGTTTTCTATAGCGTCCTTGAGACAAAACGAAACCAATGAGCACAACTGATGCAACCGAATACCGAAGTCCTGAGAAAAGGAGGGGTGGTACTTCTTCAAGACCGAGTTTGATGATGACATATGATGAAGACCAGAGTATTGTAACGACTAGTGCTTCGAGGGACGCCATTAGGTGTTCCTTGGACAACTTGGCATCAGTGTTTACAAGAAGATTCGACAGTTTGGGACCTCCTTTCTGCCAGTACGAACAGTTATCACTGGAATGAAGGTTTACCCGTCATACGACGGGTGTTTAAAATGATTCAGAGCACCTTTGAAATTAGTGCGAGAGATTACTACTCTTGTGAGCTTACTCGAAAGATACCCGTTCGGGTTTTGATTGTGACAATTAGTGGCCCCACTGGTTTTGGGATTGTTGAGAGTCTTAATGATAGTGGAAGATTCATTGAAGAATACATAGATGCCCTCCGTGCTTCCGATAGTGTCGTGGAGGTATCTGTGACTTACAAGTCGCCCAGAGTTTATTGGACCCGGGTAACACATCAGCTAGACTTCCCCTCGATTCATGAGACGATACTTGAATGCGGTAGCATGACCAAACTTCCGATTATAATCCAAGATGGTATTCAGAAGCATTCAGTACTATCTCCATCAAGAGCGCACCTTGGAACACTTTTGAAAATTCTCAGAAGGCGCTTCACTACCGCCAAGATTCGATTGCTGAACTCCAATCCCCTAAGCCTGTTTGAGTCACTTCTAACCGAAAAACAAGAGAAAGCCATTCTTGCGGCATACCGGGCAGGATATTATGAGATTCCTCACTCTATTACGGTAAGGGAGCTTGCTAGTGAACTTGGCATCAGTAGGGTTGCCATGCAGGAACGTCTGAGACGGGCTGAGAATCGAATAATAGAATCATATGTGCAACAACTAAAAGGTCAACACAATCTATGAATTGCTAATGCTCTAACACGGCAGACATTTTACTGGATGGAATCAGAATTTGAATATGAACATAAAACCAATCGGTGTGATACGAACACCTTTTACGTCCAGTGAAGGCATTACGATTCAAGCACATATGTCGGATGAACTTGGAGAGGTCGTACTTCACTCCGAATATGCTTCTGGCCTTCATTCTCTTAATCAGTTCTCCCACATAATACTCCTCTATTGGTTCCATCAATCAAAAGATCCACAGATGTTAGTCCGCCCCTATTTAGGAAATGAAGTACGGGGCCTTTTCTCCACTAGGGCCCCAGCTAGACCTAATCCGATAGGCATCTCTGTGGTTGAGGTTGTGAAAATGGAGAACCATAGAATAGTTTTCCGCGGTGCAGACATGTTGGATAATACTCCCCTGCTGGATATCAAGCCCTTCGTACCTGAGTTCGATCATCGGCCGCATGCTACATCTGGCTGGCTTTCTCAGTTTCTTGATGATGAGAATACTGTCAAAACAGCAGATAATCGATTTGAGCATTAGACATACTTACTTCAATGAATCTGTTGAATGATTGGATTTCTCTCGTCAGAAAGTGGATATTGCTAATATCTTCATTTTCGTAGAGTGACTGTCAAAACTAAGAATGTGAATAGGGCAAATACAGCCCCCAAAAGGAATGGCAAATTCAAACCTCCTATTAGGAATGCCATTCCCATAATGGTCGGACCCAGCGTTTGCCCTCCTCTCAGAGCCATGCCGTTGAGTGACATGACCGCAGCCCTGTATTCTTCTGATGAAACCTCGGCAAGAAGATTTTGTCTTGTTGGAATATTCATGCCCTGTGCAGCACCAAACAGCGTAAGTGGAATTAGCATCAACCACAAGCTGTTCACAAGAGGGATTACAAACATCACGAGACAATAGACGAGAAAGGCTGCCTGTAATAGCTTAACCCCATCGTAGCTGTGCCCATATTTGGCTAGAAACCACGACGTGAGTCCGGTTGCTACTGATACGCTAGACATAACGATACCGATGATTAAGGATGATGAGCCATATTCCTTATCTAACAGAATAGGCACATAGGTCTGGTGTGCCCCATATAGGAGAATGAAGGTCATGACGCTGACGAATAACATGACAATGACTTCCACATTTTTGATACCATTCCACGCAGTTCTCAAATATCCGCCGAAATCTGGTGCCCCCTCGGGTTCAATAGTTTCTAATTTGAATGTCACTAGGCCAGCTATGGGGATGGCAAAGAATGCTAGAAGAAATGGAAAGTGCCAGTCGAGGGACGCAAGGGCACCTCCTATGGATGGATAGGAAGCGGTACCGATGCTCAGCACTCCTGCGTTATAGAGCATGGCCTTCTTCTGTCGAGCACCTGCATACAGATCTCCGAGAAGCGTAATGGTCAGGGAGCCAAGAGCTGCGGCTCCCACACCTTGCCAGAATCTAAGTATCATAAGCATCAGAAATGAATCGGCAAATGCACAAGCAGTTCCCGCAAAACCGAAAAGCAAGAGCGATGGAACAAGTATCCTTTTCCTCCCAAATCGATCTGCCAGTATCCCCAATCCGAATGTCAGAAAGATTCCAGGTAACGTGAAGACCGTGATTAGGAGTCCCACCTGCTCTGGTCCTATTTCAAATACACGGGATATCTGCGGAAGTGCAGGAGAGATGCTTGATACCCCCAAGACGGCCATGAGAGTGATGCCATATACAACCCTGATATTTGCATCCATATACAGTGGCTCATCATCCATTTTCTCATGCACACCTTAGTCTATCTCATGAGGCGGGATCTTCGACAGGAATTGTCTCCTATATCAGGCGGTCCCTACTGCAATAATAGACTAGTGGTAGGTGCCATACCGTATCATTTCAACTGCTTCAACATCAACTCTCATATGAGATGTAGCTGAAGACACAGACTGACTGAAGAAGCCCTTAAGTCAAAGAGTTGAACCTATTGAAGAAGCATCACAAAGATGACAACGATTCATCTACAGATGAGCGTATTCTGGGCGTAATGGTTGCCAAAATGCCTACAGCTGAGAAAGCTGTTGAGAACACAGAGTCAATGAAGAATTGCCCCCGTCTGTTAGCCTCTGGAATCCATTCAAATGTTTTCTTGGGCGTGTTCATAGCGCCGAGGAACATGGAATGGTGGTTTGCGCTTCCTGAAGAACGGCCCGATTTACTTGGGGCAGATAAGGTAAGTATTACTCTCGCTAATCAGATAACGTATCCCGAGAAATTCCAATTGCGCTTACCTGATGAACTGGGGGAAATATCGCCCTGTGGCACTAATTGCGCAAAATGTCCACAGATGGAAGAAGTTGGCTGTAAAGGCTGCCCCGCTACAATTCATTACTCGCACTAGTTTGATTATTGGAGATGCCCACAGGTATCAGATAAATCGGCCGATGATGTAGTGGCAATGCAAGTAATCTCTGTGCCTTAGCGGTCTTGTAGCTGGTTATTGTACACGCTCCAAGACCAAGCGCCCGGGCCTGCAATATGAGATTCTGAGTGGCATGTCCCGCTTCTAAATACGTGAAACAAAGAGCATCTTCCACCCTCGGTGTTAGCTCTACTATGGACTTGTTATCCGAAGCTACTACTACTGTTAGTGGGGCCACCTCGATTGCTTCTCGATTCATTCTGGTTAAGACAGCTTCTGCTAGGGTTTTTCTCAGATCTTCACGTTTGTGTAGGGTTAAGGCATGTTCTTCCGGTTGATATATCCATAAATCGCCATATAGAAGGTAAACAACTAGGGGATAGCTTCTGCCTGCTGAGGGCGCTGTTCGAAATGAATCCTCTTCTCTCTCAGCATTTCTCTTCTGAGTTATTCCTTGTAGCGCCCATAGCAATTGCGACACGGTTTTCAGTTCAATATGCCCTTCAGCAAAATTTCGAATCGTTCGTCTTGACGCAAGGACTTCCTCAATAGACATGTTGCCAGAAAAACTGGGTTTGGGCAATTCACGCCACTTCGTTTCCATTGTAAATTTTCACCAACTACGAGTAACATAGAATCTGACAATACTTCGAAAAACGTGGAGAACTGCGCAATGTTTTTCCAGTTGGGTTTGCTATACCGTATCATTTGCCAATATAACCAGTCTGAAGAGATAAAGAAGAGATCCAATGAGGAATCCTAACATACAGAACATATAGATCCAGGGCCCGGGTATAAGAGCATATAGAGGATTTCCAAGAAAAGGGAAGAATGGATTCATCTCAGCATATAGAAACGAGTCCAATAGTACATGCAAGTAGGTACCAAATAGGCTAGTGTAAACGATTCTGCTCACTTTCGTCTCCTGTTTTATCTTGAAAAGAACAAGGATTTGTTGAAGCGGTAATTGTAATATGTATACCAAAAATGAGGCTACTATCCCCGTAATTGTCGCTCCTGCAAACGTATGAAAAAATCCGTGCAAAGGTCCAGGGAAACCAAGGAATAACACTCCGAACGGCTCTACATCTATTATCACGCTGGAAAGCAGTAGGGCCGCAACATCAAAGAATGGGAACAAAAGAAAGGCAAACAGCATCGCGGGACCGAAATGAAACGGTGTAAACGGCATCTGAATCAGCATCCATGAATTGCTTGATGTACACGGCAGTAATTACCTACAGCTTATCACACTTTCTCACCGTTATCCTCTAGGAACCCCCCGTTCCTGTTATTTTGCTCCGCTTCACCAATGCCGCTTTTAACACATTTTAATACTTACTCAAGTATAGGAACATGTTGTTGAGTACAATGGAAGCCAGAACAGAATCAATAACTGCTACGCCTCAGCTGGAACCTGAAGAAATCGCAGACATTGTCAAGATTTTCAAGGCACTAGCTGATAAATCGAGGTTGAAAATTATCAACAACTTGGCTGCGGATCGGCGTCTTTGCGTATCTGATATTGCAGATCAGCTAGACATGTCAGTTAGCAATGTAAGTCATCATTTGGGCAAGCTTGAAGATCTTGGCTTCGTCAGTTATGAGAAGGATGGGAAAGAGGTCTACTATCACCTAGACGACGAATGTGTGCGTGATATCCTTTGGCGGGCCAGAGATCATGTCTGCGGACTCTGATGCCTATTGTTCCTACTGCGCTGCGAATGAGGCAAAACATACCCCGTCGAATCTCAAGCAGAAATACCCCATTGTTGCTGTTTCGGCAATAGCACTTACTGCAGGTTTAGTATTGGAATTTGCTTCGTTTCCAGTATATTTCTACTATGCTGCATACCTCTTTTCCATGCTTTCTGCTGGTCGTTGGGTGATTCCTGCTGGATTACGAGGTGCGGCACGGGCGCATCTGGACATCAATTTCCTTATGACATTTGCAGCTATGGGGGCGATGTTCATTGGTGCTCCTGCAGAGGGCGCATCCGTTATGCTCCTGTTTTTCATAGCTGAGCTCCTTGAAGAGAAATCCAGTGAACGGGTGCGAACTGAAATTGAAGGCTTACTTGAATTGAAAACACCTAGCATCACTGTGAAAACTCCTATGGGCGAGCAGTGCAAAACTCCTGAAGATGTTGAAGTTGGAGAAATCATAGCTGTTAGGCCAGGAGACAAGATAGGACTAGATGGTCACGTGGTTCAGGGATCCTCCACGGTAAACCAGGCGCCAATTACAGGCGAATCCATGCCAGTACCCAAGGAAGTCGGCGATGAGGTGTATGCTGGCACCATCAACGAGAAGGGGTATCTGGAAATCGAAGTTACAAAGGAATCTGGTGATACTGTATTATCCAAGATTATTGATTATGTTGAACAGGCAAGGAAGGAAAAGGCACCGGCTGAACGGACAGTGACTAGGTTTTCTCATATCTACACCCCAGCTGTTGTTGGTTTTTCCCTCGCTCTTACCGTAATCACCTTCTTGCTGGGGCTATCTCTTCCCGAGGCAATCTATCGCGGTTTGTCGTTACTCGTTATCTCGTGTCCTTGTGCTTTTGCAATCTCTATTCCGGTCAGTATGGTATCATCCATAACTGGTTCCGCAAGAGATGGGGTTCTTGTGAAAGGCTCGAAGTATATTGAGCAACTAAGCAAGGTCAAGACTATGGCTTTTGATAAGACTGGAACGCTTACTCAAGCCAAATTGAAAGTCAAAGACATCCATGCGATTGATGTTAGTCAAGAGGAGATTCTTGAAATCGCAGCCTCATTGGAACACATGTCGGAACATCCTATTGCGGAGGCTATTGTTCAGGAATCTAAGAACCAAGAATTACCTCTTAGAACAGCATACAATTTTCGCTCCCTGCCAGGACGGGGCATTCGTGCCGAAATCGATGGCTCCGCCTACCTGGTTGGAAACCGCAGACTGATGGAGGAGAACGCCATCTCCATATCCGAGGAGGGGGCGGATGCTGTGCATGCCGGGACCCCCGTATACGTTGCCAAACAGTCAAAGCACATAGGAACGCTGGTTCTTGCAGATGTATTGCGGCCCGAGAGCAAAGCTACTATTGATGCATTAAAGCAAAAAGGAATCAGAACTGTTATGCTAACTGGGGACCACGATTCAGTCGCACGTGAGATAGCAACTGAACTAGGAATCGATGAATGGCGATCAGAGTTGCTCCCTCACGAGAAGGTTGAAGCTGTGAAAGAGATCGGCAAAGAGGGACCCATTATCATGGTAGGTGATGGAGTCAATGATGCTCCCGCTATGGCTGCAGCAGATGCTGGTATCTCAATGGGAGTCATATCAAGTGATATTGCCCTCGAAACGTCAGACATCGCACTTATGGAGGATGATCTCTCTAGAGTACCTGAGCTTCTGCAACGTGCGAAGAAGACAATGGGTATCGTTCGGAATAACGTGATACTCTCAATTGGAACGAAAGCTATTCTCGGGGTGCTGGCTATTCCGGGTTTTGTTAGCCTTTGGATTGCAATTGGTCTCGGTGACATGGGGATAACCTTGGCAGTCATAGCCAATGCTCTTAGATTAGCAATACGACGTTAGGTGCAATGAACTGAGCTCTGCTATGTTGCGCTCCACAGTACCTTAATGTGAGCAATCTAATATCAATAAGTGAAAGAAAACAAGATGGTGTTCTGGATTGGGTCCGAACAAGACGGGAAAAGAATCAGGCACTGACGTTTTACAGTGGCATGAAATGAAAGACATGTGGCAGCTGATGGCACCTGTAGTATTCCCTCCTGGATTGCTTGATACAACTGAATCTGATGTAAAGGGTTTGATTGATCTACTAGATTTGAATCCAACAGACCGGGTCTTGGATTTGTGTTGTGGATATGGAAGACATACTCTAGAGATGTCTAGTCGTGGTTACGATGTCGTTGGTGTGGATATCAATGATTATTTCATTGAACAGGCCAGGAAAGCTGCTTCAGAGGAGAATTTGCCAGCCGAGTTTCGAATAGGAGACATGCGTAAATTCTGCGAGCCTGACTCATTCGACGTGGCAATCAATATGTATGGTTCTTTTGGTTATTTTGCCGATTACCGCGATGAGATACTTGTACTCAAAAATATCTACAAATCATTGAAAAGTCCGGGGAAGCTGCTCATCGATCTGTGGGCCAAAAAAATTGTTCTGCAATTGTTCCCGCAAAGAAGCGAGATGGAGTCAGGACGTGGCCTTTATGTTATTGAAAGCAACGTCATCGAAAATGAAACAAAGCTGAGAACCTCTTGGAAGCTACTTGACAGGAACGGTATCTGGCATGAATGGGTTTCTGTCCAAAACTTGTATTCCGCTGGCGAACTTGAGGATATGCTGGAAGAATGTGATTTCTCGGGTATGAAAACCTACGGCAGTTTCAAGGGCACTGAGTATGATGCAAACGCTGAACGGCTTATCATGACCGCTCTGAAACAGTAAGAACTGACAACGAGGTAAACCAAAGCGTCATAAGACCGCGCCTGCTTCTTAGAAGAATGATGACGTGATTAACATGCCCGAATTTGCAGATGCCTTTTCTGGATTAGCCAATGACCGTAAGATTACGCATTCTGAACTTGTACGTGCAATTCGTTACATGATTGCTGCAGAATACGAAGCTATACAGCTCTACATGCAACTTGCAGAATCAACTGATAATGAACTCGCAAAGGAGGTATTGATTGATATTGCTGATGAGGAACGGGTCCATGCCGGTGAATTCCTCCGCCTGCTTTACCATCTTGAACCCGACGAACAGGATTTCTATGCCGAGGGCATAGAAGAAGTAGAAGAGGAAATAGAAGAGCTGGGGTTGGAATAACACCCCCCTCTCAAGAAGAGGGGAAACCTCTTCTTCCTACATACTAGTACTGCAATTCATGATTCTTTAACTTGGTCCTGGTCGTCAATCTTGCCTAATCCATACCTCCTCTCTGAATTGAAGCACGATATCGCTTCTTTGTGTTCTGACTGCCTTAGAGAATGCATCATCACCGCATGTAGTGATAAAAGAGGCCAAGAAATCATCGATGCATTGGAGATTCTTTCTGAGGAGGATTTCAGCGACAGCTGGGGCTACCCAAGGCGGACGCTTTTTGAAGCCCTCAAAATTTCACATCTTGCTTGCATCGATACAGATCCAATTGACATACTCACATCTGCATTTCGTACTGATGACCATGGTTTCTTCAACTATATTGAAGAAGTAGCGCTGAAGAATTTCAGAAAACAGGTGGAGATTGGCAACACTTTCTTCATCGATGTGGACGAGCTTGCAGAGACACAGGCCGCAATCCTCATTCCCCAAATAGCTTCAACACGTATCGAGCGTTTACGTTCTGTCTGCCGAGGGAGATTCAATTCTACACGGTTTGTACAGACCTATTACGGTTTCAAACTCGCAACTTCGGGAGTTCGAAATAACGGCTTTGGTGAGAAACTCATTAAATGTCTCAAGGGGCTAGGAGTTGTTGTATCATCTGAGATACGCCCTGCCGACTTCGATTTTGAAATCGAAAGCGTAAGATTCGACAACGTTTCCGATAAAATGGACGAGATACTCTATGAAATACTTCGTCTTACTGGGAATAACTCAGGTGAACGAGCCAAGGCTGCCAAATCTCTAGGGGTAATCGGTGATCCTCGTGCAGAACCATATCTATGTGCGGCTACTGAAGACAAGTATCCTTGGGTGAAGAAGGCAGCAATAGTGGCTCTTGGGCGCATTCGTCTGCCATCAAGTATTCCTGTACTGGTAGAGTGCCTTTATGATTTGGAATCGAGTGTACGAGAGAAGGCAGCAAACACTATCGCTGAATTCGGAGAGAAGGCAATTCCGCATCTTCTCAACGTTCTAGAGAATGATCGCGGTGTTCATTTTGAGAATGCTTTGGAGGAGGCCAAGAAATCCCACCCTCGTTCACTCGACAGTTTCGCTGCTGCTCTACTGCATCGAGATTCGGAAGCTAAACAGCTGGCGACAGGAGTTCTGAATGACCTTGGCCATGCTGTTACGAAGAGGGCTGTATCAGATGGACGATGAATCGAGCCTGCTACTTCTCTAGCAATGCTTTTGCTCTGTTGATGACATTATCAACCGTAAATCCATACTTCTCAAAAATGACATTGTAGGGTGCAGAAGATCCAAACCTCTCAACACCAATTATGTCTCCATCTTCTCCTACCCAGCGTTCCCAACCTTGTGGCACACCTGCTTCAACTGCTAGTCTTGCTGTTATGTTCGGTGGAAGAACAGATTTGCGATACTCTTCGGCCTGTTGTTGGAACAATTCCCAGCTTGGGAACGAAACCAGTCTAACGCTGATTCCTTCTTCTGCGAGCTTCTTTCCCGCTTCCACAATAAGATGCACCTCGGATCCCGAAGCCATCAGTAGCAGCTGAGGGTCCTCATTGCCAAGGTCTGCAAGGACATATGCTCCCTTCTGGAGGCCTTCTGCTTTGCCATATTCATTACGATCAAGAATCGGGACTTTTTGACGAGTAAACGCGAATGCGGTTGGTCCTTCTGTTCGCTTCATTCCAACCTTCCACCCCTCTACGACCTCATTTGCATCACACGGGCGAATTACCATCAGATTGGGAATAGCTCGAAGAGAAGCCAATTGCTCTATAGGCTGGTGAGTTGGTCCATCTTCGCCTAATCCAATACTGTCATGGGTGAACACCCACAGGCTGTTATGACGAGAAAGTGCTGACATTCTGATTGCTGGTCGCATGTAATCGGAGAAAATGAGGAACGTAGCTCCGTACGGTTTGATACCGCCATGAGCTGCCATTCCATTGACTATGGCTGCCATAATATGCTCTCGCACCCCGAAATGGATGTTTCGCCCTCCTGGATTATCTGCCTGCAAAGATGTGCTTTCGTCTATCCATGTTTTATTGGATGGCGTTAGATCTGCTGACCCACCAATCAGTTCGGGAACGTGTTGAGCAAGAGCATTGATAACGTGACCAGATGGAACCCTCGTCGCAAGCTTTCCATCATCTTCAGAATAGCTTGGAAGATCAGCATCCCATCTGTCAGGCAGTTCCCCTTTCATACGCCGATTGAATTGTTCAGCTAGTTCAGGATGTTCGTGTGCATATTCATCGATTTGTGCCTTCCATTCCTTCTCTAGCCTCTCCCCCCGGGGGACAGCTTCTCTGAAATGTTCAAGCACCTCTTCGGGAATGTAGAAGCGAGGTTCAAGCGGCCATCCAAGGTTCTTTTTTGCACCCTCCAGTTCATCTTCCCCTGGTGGTTCTCCATGAGCCTTGGCGGTATCCTGTTTGTTTGGCATACCGTATCCGATATGGGTTTGACACGCTATTAGTGAAGGCCTTTGATCCTCTTTGGCTTTCTTTATTGCAGTATCAATAGATTCGATGTCATTGCCATTCTCAACGGTCTGTATGTGCCAGCCAAAGGCCTCAAAGCGTTTCTGTACGTCCTCTGTAAATGTAATATCTGTGCTCCCATCGATAGAAATCTCATTATCATCATACAAAACTATTAGCTTACCCAGTTTAAGGTGACCCGCCAAGGAACCTCCTTCGGAGCTAATACCCTCCATCATATCGCCATCGGTGGCGAGAACATAGGTATAATGGTCGACAATATCATGGTCATCTTTGTTGAATACTGCAGCTAGATGTTTCTCCGCAATGGCCATACCAACAGCGTTACCGAATCCCTGCCCGAGTGGCCCCGTTGTCACTTCTACACCTGGAGTCTCATGACACTCCGGATGACCTGGAGTTGGACTTCCCCACTGTCTGAAATTCTTGATATCTTCCAAACTC
Organism: Candidatus Lokiarchaeota archaeon; assembly: GCA_014730275.1. Taxonomy (NCBI): domain Archaea; kingdom Promethearchaeati; phylum Promethearchaeota; species Promethearchaeota archaeon. Next base: position 13,388 of record WJIL01000011.1, read on the forward strand.
AAGTCGTATCCCGTAAGGTGGAGCAATGAGTATAGTAGCATGGATCCGTGCCCTCCCGAGAGTATGAATCGATCTCGATCTGGCCACTCAGGATTTTTTGGATTATACCTGAGATGCCGTCTCCAGAGGGTATAGGCAATCGTGGCACTGCCCATTGGCATTCCCGGATGGCCGGAATTTGCCCGTTGAACAGCATCCGCGGATAGAAAACGAATCGTATTGATGGCTTTTTCATGAATGGATTCTGACTCTGGCATCTGTCAAATCTCCTCTCTATTAGTGAATCATGTGATGCTCAAGCACAATTTGAGATTCTGTATTGGGCAACTCTAGTTCCTTGCTTTTGGTTGTTGCGATTTTCTGATGGCCTAGTTGGGAGTATCTTCGTGTTTCTCAGAACACCCGGTGATAAAGGTCTTATCTAGTCCACATTTTTGCCTGATATCCTTTGCAATTGGCGCCGTGCTATACGGCAATCCATTATTTTTGTTCTCGAAGGCTACTCCCCAATATTTGTGCCTGGAGGATATTCTTCCATGAACTCATCCTTCAGGATATCCATTGCAACGAAATCATGGAATTCCCCCTCTGTATAAGCGGCTTTTCTGAATGTCCCGCATTTCTTGAAGCCGGCTTTTTCATAGGCTCTGATTGCACGATTGTTGTGTGCCAATGTAAGCAAGAAAATACTGTTGAGATCAAGTGCATGAAATCCGATCCACAGCATGACACGTGTTGCATCGGTACCGTATCCCCTGCCATGTTTTTGGGGATTATGGATGGCAATTCCAAATTCAGCGCGCCTGTGCTGCTTTGAAATATCCGTACGGCTGACAGTTCCCAGAAACTCCGCTGCCTCCTTCTCTTCAATGGCTAGCGCTAGGCTTTTAAATTATGGATTCGCCAGCAAGGACAAACGGTATCGCTTGAGGAGACCTGTACCATGCTACTTCAATTCAATCTACCAATCAATATCTCAGAAGGTTTAATCTATCTCGTTGTTCTGGCTGTTATTTCGCTGGTCATAAACGGTATTTTTCTAGGTATAGCACTTGGCTTTGTGGACGGCAAGAATAGAGATTTAGGAGACACATTTGTAACCGCGCTTTTCATGGCAATTGTCATTCTTATTCCCTGCATTGGATGCATTCTTCAGTGGTGGGTTATCAAGTCACGCCATGAAATTGGCTGGGGCAAGGCGATTACGGCTTGGATTATGACGTTTGTAATTGAAATCGTTGTCTTTGCTGTTGTTGCCATACTATTCCTTGGCGGCCTGAGCGTCCTGTGGTCATTGATACCGATTAGCCCATAACATCGCTAGAATGGCCATAAGATATCCGCGCTAGTCGGAAGGGTTCTCTACATGGAAAACGGTGGAGATCCAAACGCGGTTCCACCGGATTCCCCTTCCGGCATGGATAGTGGTGAATCGCTGAGACCCGATTATCGAGAGATTCTACGTCACCCCATTCGCTTTTTGCAGATTGCTTCTCCCTTTCTCACGTCTCACCATCCGGTGTGCTCTGAATTCTCATTACATACCTTCGAATTCAAGGGACGCCACTGGTGTCTCGGCTGCTTCTTCAATACGCTTTCATTTGTAGCTAGTATTGCGGTTCTGCTCTTTCTCTGGGTGACTCCGATTGTTTCCTTCAATCGCTTCTTTCTATTCTGGGGTGGTGTGGCCGGCGTTTTGATTTACCTACTGGTTAGTGTCGCTCATCTAACTGAAACGACACGGAGAAAGATCCTCTCGAAGTTCGTTCTTGGCAGCTCATTTGCAGCTGTTGTATGGTCGCTTCTTTTGGCCAACGGCCTCCTATCCATGATTAACGCGAAATTCACTCTAATCTTCCTCCTCTATCTTCTTGTTGTTGCAGCTTTGAGCATCAAACGGGTACTTGAGACGACAGAAACGTGTGAGAGATGCGAATACAACATGGAGTGGCGTACCTGTCCGGGCTTCAGACCCATAGTATCTGAGTTGCTGAAAGAAGGCTTCCTTGTACCAGAATGAAGTACATGTCGATAAACTCTTCTTGCGTAAATGCTAAGACCCTTTCATATTCATTGAAGTGAGATATCCATGAGCCCCTACAAGGAGGAATTTGATCCACCTATTGTGAAAGTTCCTGCTGAGAGGGTGAGCTTTCCAGATATCTGTCCAGTCTGCACATCAGAAGCTACAGATAGAGTACGGGTTGTAGCTTATCCTGACAAGAAGGGGTATTTGCGCCCTGGCTGGAACCCGGGCCACACTCCAAGTGCACGACGGCGTTTAGGGCTTCCAACTCCTGAAACTCGGACGTTCCTAGTCCCAGTTTGTGAAGCCCATTATTACACAGGTGATGCCGATTGGCGCCTAAAGACAATCTGTGTGCTTGCGAACGGCATCAGTTTCTCCCTGCTTTTGTTCGCGTGGTTGAACTTCGCAAATGCTTTGACGAATGGATCAGCTATTCAATTCTGGATATTGGGGGCGGGACTATTCTTTACTGCGACAATACTGGCTATTCCATTCGCATTTGGTATGAACAAATTACAGAAATCTCTTCGAATAGTTGGTTTTGATTCGGCTGCTCAGAATGTATGGATTCAAATGAAAAACGATGAATACCGCGAGGGATTCGTGAAGGAGAACGCGATGAATGCCGAGCTTGTTAGTTGGGTGAAACGTGCCTAGTCGAACCTACCACCTAAGAAATAGTACTGATTCTGTTTCGTTTATGTTCCAAAATAAAATGAGAGGTGGCCCGTATACCACAGGCCACTTCGTCTTGTCTATTCCACTTTGAGCTCTTTCTCGTCTTTCCAGAGGCCGTGAATGTTACAGTAACTGGTCGAAAGAAGCTTTCCAGATTTCTCTGTCTTGAATGCGAACGTAGCATATGGTTCACAGTACACAGTACTTGTGTCAGCTCCCTTTACTGATGCCCCGTGTGCATCAAATGAAATATAGCCAATCTCATATGGGAACTTCTCTCCCTCAGGCCAGAAAAAGAGATCTGCCCACTTTATGTGATGTGCAGTCGTGTTCGGGTGTGGTATCTCCTTGCCCACTTGGAGCGTAACCTTGACGACTTCCCCCTTTTTCACCTTATCCGGAGCATCGATCACGGGTACATGCTTCTCATTCTTCCAGTCCGCTGTTTGTAGCCATTTCTTATCCATCTTGTCTCAACCTCAAGGTGGGTCACAACTACGATGTCATGACCAACGTAAACACTTAGCGGTAAATTGTTAAAATCCTTGCCTTATCACGGTGACCCCTAGTTTCAACAAACACTCATCGGACCTTTCACTGTGCTATGCTCTTCTTGCCCCTCCGAACTCTCCGAGTTTTTGCAGCGACCATTTCCCGTTTTCCGTGAGACGATAGTACTTGGTTTTTCGAGGGGCCTGCTCTATCTTCGTTGATGTAAGAAGTCCTTCCCCCTCGAGTTCTTTCAGATGTTGATAGACTGTTGCAACCCGTATCTCGATTCCAAACTGTTCTGCAAGGTCTTTCCAGATCTGGTACCCATATGACTCGCCTTCAGCAATGAGCTTGAGTATGGAGATTTTCGATCGACCAAGCTTGGTGGTGAATTTTCGATGTTCAACTTGGTTGAGGATATTACGAAGCTTTCGTTCTCCCTTCACCAGTTCGCGGGCCACTTCTGGGTATTTCAGCCCCATGCCTGTAATGACACAGACTACGGTTGAGTCTGGAGCTATGGTTCCCTCTTCACAGAGTTGCCGTAATGCCACAAGCGTTGTTGCAGAAGCAGGTTCCGCAAACACCCCCTCTTTCTTCGCTAGCTCTCCCACTGCAGCAAGCATGTCGTCGTCAGGCACAGATAGAGCCAGCCCATTCGACTCGTTGAGCGCATGAAGGGCCAGCTTTCCACACGAAGGGTTTCTCATACTGATATCCATTGCTACTTCTGATACGCCGGTTGGGGCCTCAATCACCTCTGAACCCTTGTTAAACGCATCAACAATCGGTGCACACTCTTCAGCTTGGGTGCCCACAAGTCGCGGAAGCCTATCGATGAACCCAAGTGTATGTAGCTCTTTCAAACCTTTCCAGATCATCGATAGATGCCCGCCACTTCCCACCGGAACTATTAGCCAGTCCGGAACAGACCAATCAAGCTGGTCGCAGATTTCATACGCAGTCGTTTTGAGCCCCTCAAGAAACCACGGATTGTCTGCTTCTAGAATGCGACTATGATCTTCGCTCTCTTTGGCCTCCCTCATGGCTTCTTGGTGATTTCTTGAAACTTCCACTTCTGCGCCAAAAGCTACAATCTGATACAACTTGCCCATGTCCATCTTTCTGTTGCGGGGAAGATGAATTGTTGGACGGATTGCAGCGCGTGCAGCATAGGCTACTAGTGATGCTGCGAGATTTCCGCTGGAAGCACAATGAATCGATGCGCTTCCTATGTTCCGAGCTACCGATATCTCAACTGCTGTTCCTCTATCTATGAAGGAACCAGTCGGATTTGGAGTTTCATCTTTCAGGTACAACTTTGCACAACCAATGGTGCTGACTAGCCTCTCAGAGATATGAAGTGGGGTTCCTCCTTCCCCCAAGGTGATAGTCTCCATCTCGGCGGTTACAGGGAGGAACTCTTTGTATTTCCAAAGAGTTGTAGGCCGACATTCCAAATCCGCTTTCGATATGGCCTTCTGGATATGATTCAAGTTGTATTTTGCTTGAAGAACTCCGCCGCATCTATCACATCGAGTGCGTGTGGATTTCCTGTCGAGCTCATTTCCACACTCTGTGCATACCATTTGAGAGACAAACGACATCCACCGTCACCCTTGATTATGGTCTATATATAGGTAGAAACTTATATATTGTTCTGTTGGTCTGTCATATTGTGTTCGTATGACCCCTCGCAATAATTCCGCTGCTGACGCTGCTTCCGATCCAACTATTGGACACCATCAACGTTCTGAACAGGTAGAACCATTCCTGGAATCCAATGAGTTTGAAAGCGCTAGCAAGACGATCTATCTCGCAATCATGGCCATACTGACCGCCCTCACCACGGTTGCAACAGCCATGGTATCAGTTCCATTTCCCACTTCAACAGGATATCTCAACTTCGGTGACATTCTTGTCATGACAAGTGGTATTATCCTTGGTCCTGTTGGGGCATTCTTTGCAGGTGGTGTTGGTTCTGCTACTGCAGATGCGGTACTGGGTTACATGCCATTTGTTCCTATCACCTTTGTGGTCAAAGGCAGTGAAGCAATGACTGTGAGTCTCATATCTCGCTATCGGAATGGCGGTGATAGTATTCGTGTTTTGGATATAGTCGCCCTTGCAGCTGGTGCCCTTGTTATGCTGATTGGCTATCTCCTCGGTGAAGTTTTCATAATCGGAATAACTTGGATGGCGGCGCTTCTCGAACTGGTTTTTCTCAATCTCATCCAAGTAACAGTAGGCGCAATAGTTGCAGCTATTGTTGGCCCCATTGTCAGAAGCTATATCCGTCAAGAAGTAGGCAGACTTGAGATTAGCTGGTAAACCGATTTGGCGGCGACTCACAAAATATATAGTTGGATCACCTGCAAGCACAACCGATTACAATGACTGTGGGTGGAGCGGTTGAGCAATATGTCAACGAACTCGTTTCTGCAGCTCGAAATGATGAACAGGTAAGCAGCACTGTCAGTGATATCCGATATACTGAGCGCGAATTGAGGGAAACTCAACGTAGGCTCAAAGATGTGAAAGAGGACATTTCAACCTGGGATCGCGTGAACATCCTAACAAAGACACCTGCAGAGACGGAAGAGGAGCGGCTTTCTGAAGAGACCAAAGCTATGAGAACAAAATTGAGAGAGCTGAAGCACCAATTCCATTTTTCGCTTCTCCGGGTGATTGATACTCTCGCCGCTGAGGATTCAGGTTGGCTGGCATTGCGAGTTGAGCTTTTTGCTTCGAAACTCGTACGTGAAATCAGCAATTTGACTATTGATTACGGGGTTCTTGGGATGATGAACTATATGGATCATTCTGATGATACCATCCAAGGTCAAGAACGGTGCCTCAACATTGCATCTCGGCTGGACGAGTTTGTCACGAATCAACTTGGGGGAGATATCAACCTACGTGATGTCTTGGAGAAGACAAAACGAAGACTTGTAAATGATATATGGTGATATCGAAATCTTGCCTCGGATGAGCACACCTACGGTTCGTGCTCTTGGTGCCTCATCTGTGACCCGGCATAACCTCTTTTAAGAAGCCTTCAAAGTAAGAAATGGTTATGTAATTAACCTGAGTTGGTACAAACTACAAACCTCTGGAAGTATCATCTATGGACATGCAGAAGTTGAAAATCGACCCTGAGAGACTGGCTGAAATAAACGACCTGCTGGTCAGTGAAGACAACCCCCTTGTGAATGACCTACTGGAGGTCATTGAGAAACATGGTGGTGTTGAAGAGATAAATGCAAAGGCGCGGGAAGCCAGAGAACTGGATAATCTGATGTCTCGGCTACGGGACAAAGACTCCCCCTTTGTGGAAGACCTAGAATGGTTACAGAAGGCACGAGATGATGAAGAGTTCATCTCCATTCCAGCCTACAGACGCAAGGTGCTTGGTGACAGATATGAACACATGTCATTCGACGAAGAACATCCGGTTACTCTGGAAATTAGTGCGTGTCAGTTCTTCCCATGGGTTATTCGTGAAGCAAGAAAGGCAATCGAGCACCAGGAAGTGATGCCTGGCAGATTTATCCGGGTCCGATCAATGGAAGAACAGGTTTTGGACGATCATGTCCTTGCCTTTGCTGCTGCGATGCAGATTGTTGGTGCTTCATACGTTGAGACCCTTGATACCAAAGGAACACTCCCAGGTCCCAATGGCCAGCCTGCGAATATCCATCTAGGTGGTCCTGAAACTTTGACAGGCTATTTCGGTGGAGTGGGTATGCCCAACGATTTTGCTTTGAAATGGGCCGATGAGTTTCTGCACTACTATACTGAATATGGCATCAAACAGGTTCTCAATATTAACCCCGGAAGTGTCCTCGTTGGCTATATGATGCATAAGCTCGGTATCGACATGGAATTCAAGATTAGCGTTTACATGGGAAATGATAACCCCTATGCTTGTCTGTGGACATTGCTCACAGCCAAGCTGTTCAGTCGGGATGACGGAACAACTCCGCTGATAGGATTCAATCTGAGCAATAGTGTCAACAATGAAACTATCGAGCTTGCGTCAATGATTCGAAAGCATCTCGGTTTTACCGATGTTGTCCGTATCGAGCATCACATCACAGAGACTTACAAAGGCATTGTCCGGCAGCCCTACGATCGCCTAGACGAACTGGTCGAACTCGCCGACCATGTCAAGAACATCAGTGCAAAGCACGAGGGCGGAATTCCAGAAGTGGACGCCGCACGAGATCATCCCAGTAACATATTGGAGTATTTCCTCAGCAAGGAGGAAATTGAGGAGAAGGGTCTGATGCCAGAACTCCTGACGAACTATCTGGATAAGCATGATGCCCTCAATCGAACAGCTCAGGTTCTAACAGAAAATGGCCTTAGTTTCATAGCAGCCCGGAACCTGCATCACAAATAATGCGGTGGATGAGAATCGCTCAGTATCTTTTTTGCTGAGCGGTTCGCTACATCCACGGAGCAATGTTCTCATCGTACATTTGCTGAAGCTTGTTCTTGTGATTTTCCTCTTCTTTTGCCAGAGTTCGGAAAACCGATTTACTGGCCGGATCCTCAGTCAGCTCGGCAAGAGCTGAGTAGAACTCAAAGGATGCTTTCTCTCGTTTCATTGCCACAATGAGTACATCTTGAGGTGGGGATGAGGGATTCAAGGGCACTTCTATCAGGTAATCTTCCAGTTCTCTCTTCTCAATTTCCTCTATCGTGCAGGCGAACGTTTCACATACACCATCTTCGAGTGCCTTTTCCAGCTTCTCCTTGTGATCTTCTTCTTGTTCCGCAAGTTCCTCGAGCAGTTTCTTTGATGCTGGGTTCTCAGCATTCTCTGCTCCTTCCATGTAGAAATCGTAGGCTTCTTCTTCTCGCTCAATGGCTAGATTAATCATCTTCCTGAAGGCTTCTTGGACACTCACTACAGTTCCCCACTTTTCAGAGAGAGCATTCGTGTTTTAAGCATAATGGCATGTCAGCCACTTCTCTCATCCGTTCCGTCATCTGAACCTTTTTGGTGTGGCACCCGGTGAATGAAGCGGGGCACTTTTCATGGAGACCGACGGCGAATTATCCTTTAATTGTGCAGAGAGTGTGATTATAAAAACAAGGCGCGATTTACAATTAGACGAAATCGATACGTCCTGTATGCAGGTCGCGTCAGTTCTTGGTGGGGGAATTGCTGGTAGTGGACGGGTCTGTGGAGCAGTAACAGGAGGCGTTATGTGCCTGGGGGTGCTACTTGGAACCACGGGGACAGAAATTCCTGCAGAATTCAACCGAAAACGGAATCAGGCACGGAATATTATTGGTCGTTTTCTGGAGGATTTTGCCACTGCGTGGGGAACAACAACCTGCAGATATCTCAGAGCAATGGACAAGGGGAAGCGAGAACCAGCTGGAACCCAGCGTGGTGAAAAAAATGAGGGAGAATTTCACTGTGAAGAATATGTGCAGTGGGTCTTCGAATGGCTCAAGGACTATTTGAACCAGTAAACCAGGCTTTCTGGTTGGTATTCTACTTCAGGGTTATTAGTTAACAAATGAAAAGACAAAATAACATCCGTTTCTATTGTATTCGCAAGAGATTGTTTTGGGAGACTGTGATGAGATGGAACTATGGAGTGATGATTTCAAGGAAGGCGAAGCCATTCCGGATAAATGCGCATACAAGAAAGAGAACCTCAGCCCTCACTTGGCATGGAAGGATGTTCCAGAGGGAACGGAAAGCTTTGCTTTAATTTGCAATGATCCCGACGCTCCGGTTGGCAATTGGCAGCATTGGTTAGTTCATGCCATACCGTCGGATATACGGAGCATTGCATCAGGCGCCCCGGTCCCGGGCAAGGAAGTCGAAAACGATTATGGTGAAGCAGCATATGGCGGTCCTGCACCCCCTTCAGGTACACACCGGTACTTCTTCACTTTGTATGCTCTAGACGTTCCGGAACTGAAGCGACCGAGCAAGGGGAATTTCCGGGATTTGTGTGAGAAGCATATGGTCGAGAAGGCCCAGATTATGGGGACGTACTCCGCATAGGGATGAACTGCTTCCCAATTCTTAATTAGCCATTCAGGTTAGGTCTTTCATTCAATTGCACTCACTATAGGTAGAGGATATTACATCATGTCAGAAGCCAACTTACTGGAAGTACGGGATTTACGGGTCGAAGTTGAAGGAATACCGATTCTGAAAGGGCTTGACTTGGAATTTGGAGAGGATGGCGTTTATGCCATTCTGGGTCCGAACGCTTCTGGAAAATCCACGCTCGCCAAGACCGTCATGGGTTTACCAAGTTACGAAGTTACTGGTGGCGATATACTGATGCATGGTGAGTCAATACTTGACAAGGGTATAGATGAGCGTGCCAACATGGGCATCGCTTATGCTTTTCAGAATCCTCCCAGTATCCCCGGGGTCAAGCTCGAGGATTTCATCTGCCGTGTATGTCCCGATTATAGCTGCAAGGAACCTCAGGATCATCTCATGGGCAGCTCATGCGCAGCACGACAGGAGCTCCATGACGATTTTGAACGTCTTGGCATAGAGAATCTTGCAAATCGTGATTTGAACACCAACTTCTCTGGTGGAGAACTGAAACGTAGTGAGCTGTTTCAAGTGCTTTCTCTCAATCCGAAAATAATGTTTCTTGATGAACCGGATAGCGGTCTTGATTATGATTCACTGAAGACGGTGGGCCGAGAGCTGAAAGCAATGCGAGACAAGGGCACGTCGACGATGGTGATCATCAGCCACCACCGGTACGTACTCGAGTACCTTGAAGTTGACACGGTGTACATTCTCGAAGAGGGGAGGCTTGCGTATGTTGGAGGCATGGAAGACATACCCATCCTAGAACAGAAGGGCTATGATCGCTTCTTGGCGGAGGTTGCCAGCTAGACCAAAAGGGAGGATGTATCGGAAATGGCGAGTAACAAAGATATTGAAAAGCGAGCAGAAACAGCGAAGGAAAAACGAGCGAAATACGGCCCTGATTTGGAACTAGATGAGTATGAATTCGAGGATCGTGGGAAGGGCGAGCTTGAGAACCTAGATGCACTTTCAGAGGATGACCGTAACTTGGTTCGAGAAGTCGGTTTCGACCCATCCGAACGGCAGGTTTCAGGTAGTTATCTCCAGATGGATAACGAAAGCATTCTTGCTGACGTGATGATGGATCAGGAAGGACTCGAAGTACTTCCTATCTCCAAAGCTCTGGAGCGATATGATTGGCTGTCCGATTATCTATGGAATTTGGTTGACATTGAAACTGACAAGTATACTGCAGAAAGTGCGTTGAAATCATATGACGGATACTTCATCAGGGCAGAACCTGGGGCTAACATACAGATGCCCGTTCAAACCTGCTTGGTTTTGAAGCGGAATCGCTCCATCCAAAATGTGCACAATATTATCATTGCTGAGGAAGGTTCCGAAATGCATATCGTGACAGGATGTGCTACACCAACGAATACCGAACGTTCCCTCCATCTTGGGATATCGGAGTTCTACGTGAAACCACATGCCAAACTCAGTTTTACGATGGTGCACAAATGGAGCGAGCAAACTGATGTCCGCCCTCGTTCTGCAGCCCTTGTAGAAAAACATGGAGTATTCCTATCGAATTATGCTATTCTTAGCCCCCTCAAATCGATTCAGACATTTCCGAAAGTTCGGTTGAACGGAGTCCATGCAAAGGCTGACTTGAACTCGGTTGTTTACGGAACCAAAAACTCCCACTATGATGTTGGTGGGGCTTTGAGCCTTGAAGCACCAAGAGCGAATGGTAAAGTCCTCTCCCGGTCGATTGCAACTGAACAGTCTCACGTTACCGCCAGAGGAGATTTAATTGGTTTATCAGATGGGACAAAAGCCCGGCTTGAGTGTGATGGGTTGCTGCTGAGTGATGAGGCATCGATCAAGGCTGTTCCACAACTACAAGCACGGGCGGAAGGGTCAGAACTCAGCCATGAAGCAACGGTTGGTAAGGTCGGGGAGGAACAACTCAGTTACCTCATGAGTAGAGGGCTCGATGAAGAAACCGCCACCTCTCTTATCGTAAGTGGATTTGTTCACCTCGATATTCCTGATCTTCCAGATGAACTTCAGGCATCTATTGATCAAGCGGTGGAAATGAGTCTCAAAGGTGGTATGTAATCCAAGTAGTAGTTGGTGGTAATGGCAGATTTCGTACTGTTTGCCTGTAGTTTAGTCCTCATCCTTGTCTGGATAGGGACATAGATGATTGATAGGGCATTCCGAGCATTTTGGATTTCGTGATTCACAAATCTGTCTACCATGAGCCCCAATTACCCGAGCATACTCGTCCCACATGCTTTGAGGAAGCAGGTTCATGAGAGACTTCTCAATTTTGCCACGCTTTTTCTCATTGGTGAGCTCAAGGCGCTTTGTAACCCGCATGACATGCGTGTCCACTACAACACCCTCATTCTTGTCAAATGCTGTACTAAGAATGACATTGGCGGTTTTCCTGCTTACTCCTTTCAGTTTGGTGAGGTCTTTCATATTTGAAGGGACTTCTCCATCAAAGTCTTCAACTATAGTTTTCGCAGACTCTCGAATGTAATCTGATTTTCTGTTATAGAGTCCCACTGACCGGATGATATCTTTGAGTTCGTCAATATTAGCTTCCCTCATCGATTCTGCATCAGGATATTTTTCAAACAGTTCGGGGGTTACGTTATTGACTGAGGCATCTGTGGTATTTGCAGATAGAATCGTTGCTATTGTCAGCTCGAACGGATTACTCCACTTTAGATATGTCTCTGGAGCGTCAGGGTAGGCTCCTTGGAGTATCTCAATTATCTCCTTGGCTCGTTTCCTCTCATCCTTCAAGGGACCACTCTCCATAACCGATTGTGCAGTAGCTGTATATAACAAGAATGTTGCCAATAGCAACTTATGGTATTACTGTTTTGTTACTCCCCGCTTCACGAAAAGTCCATTGCGTGAAATCGAAGCTAGGATTCCTATATTCAGGACTAAAACGAGAATGAACAGAATCGTCGGGTGAAGATAGGTAAAAAGAAAACCTCCAAGTAATGGGCCAAGTGAATTGCTGACGTACACAATTGTCCAGAACACACCAAGCACTTTGGAGGTGTCCTTTCTGGGCATGAGCTTCTGAATAATCGTCATAAGCATGAGTCCCCAGACGGCATCGCTGACATACTTCAGTACGATTGCTAGAAATGGCGTACTGAATACGACTTGGAATACTGGAAGAATGGAAGAAACAGAGGAGATGACATTCGTTGGGGCCCAATAGGGAATTACCTCTGAGAGTAAGAGCAGTAGCACCGAAATTGGCATGAGTGAATAAACGCCAATGGCTGCTTTCTTAAGTGAACGATCTGCTACTTGCCCCATCTTGAGCAGTAACGGTACGCTGACAAGAAGTTGGACAATAAGCATGATGCTAATCCCCTGAATGGATACCCCAAGCCATTCATTGGTATAGATTAACGCCCCGAAGTTGAAAAGGGAATCACTAAACGAATCGAGAACTGTGATGACTAGTACTGCCGGCAATGTTATGACAACAAGTTTTGCAGCTCGTTTGTTATCTTTGATAAATCCCTTAATGAGTGAGCTATGTTCACTGGTTTGTTTGTGACCGCTACTCTCTAGGTATTTTGCACGCACTAGAGCTGAGACAAATAACCCGATTCCTGCTGCAGCAAATAACCTCCTCATGCTGTTACCAAAACCAATCTCTGAAACCAGAAAAGACAGAACAACAAGGGTGCCAACACCAACAACCTGCAATGCCGTGAAAAGCGACAAAGCCAAACCACTATTATCCTCTGGCATATTATCCATTATGTACGCAGATGATCCTCCCCTAGCCAGGTCCACAAGTGAATAGATGAGCAGTCCAACGAGAATCACGATGAACTCGGTTGAGATTCCAATCAATAGATAATAGACAGATAACATGGCGGCTGCAATAACTGCTAGATTCTTTCGATCCATAATGTCGCCTATGTATCCGCCTATGAACCGGGATAGAGTTGCAACCGTGGATGTGATAGTTATGACAATTCCTAGAAGAATGAAGCTCCATCCAATCTCCCGTAGATACAAATTCGTAAATCTACTAAGGATGCCGAATGCAGAAAAGACCGTATAGGTGGCCAGATAAATCCGATAGTTTTTCCACTGGAATATATTGTGCAAGGATTTTCTGATACCTTCGTCGCCTTCTGCTTCTTCTTGCATGTCTGTGTGTGCTGCCTTTTTCCCGTTCTGCCCCTCTTCAGCCACTTTCTCTTCCTGCCCCTGCATATATGCACACATTTTGCTAGCCTCATTTCGATATCAGCAAAAGCATCTCTCCCTACGATTGTCTAAGCTCATGCTTAGTGCGTATAGGTTCGATACGCCTTTGCTTCAAGCTAGCTCTTGATTTTGATATTTGAACTACACTTATCTTCTATTTTTGGCATATTGTCTGTAGGCTGTATGGGAGGGCTAGAGCCCCCCACACATTCCGTATTCAGTCTTGTCTTGTCTCTCACAGCTCAAAGACCTGCACCTGAACGCCATTGCCAGCTGGTCTTGCCACCAATCGATGACTGCATATGTCTGCTGTGAGAACCAAGCACTCTGGTGCACTCGCTGAACTCATCAGGTTCTTGACTGCGAGTTCAAGATTGAGCGCAACCAGTCTGACCGTTTCGGGATCGGTGAGAGGGTCAACCTCTCTGCCTTCTTCTGGGGTCAGATCATCGCTGAATGCTATTTCTGTTGCTTCTGTTCTCAACATTTCTTTTTAATTCTCCATTGTTTCTTTTACTGTTCTGTGTTTTCGTGTATTTACCAAGGTGTTGGGTCTGGGCCGCCTGGTACCGGATCCATTGTTTATTCTCCTCCTTCGATTCCTTCCTTGCAATCTGCCGTATGACAATCTCAACCTAGAGCTGAGATAGCAACATGCACATCTACTGTTCATGCAGAGAACCAACTATCGTTTGAGTTGCAAAATTTAGAATGGCGTTGGGTCTTCGCAGGGTACTTGGACAACAGTAGATACGTCGCTAATACCGATGGACAGCAATTCGAGTACTGTGCGGTTGTTCGTCATGCTTTCATAGACTGTCCGCAGTGATTCGGCTGAAATTGGTTACACCTCCTTGATTTCTGATTGTCATACTTAGCTACGCTAGAGGAGCCCCCACTACCTGCAAACACCATACATACAGTCGATGGTCCACAATGTGGGAGCTGTCTCGAACGCAACTCAACGTTATACAACTCCTCACACTATATTAAGAAGAACCTCGCCATAGAATCAAGATATGGAGTCTCTACGGCTCATATATACCCATTTCAGAATAGATATTTCCAAATGGTAAAATGATGTTTACAAAAGGGACAGTTTATTACCCTCTGCTCTAAACAATCGGACACAATACCAAATTGGCATCCCATTCCACGACGGGATGACTGCTGTGGAGGTCTCCTTATTGCGAACGTTAGGCCCCGCTGAACAAAGATTGTTGAATCGTATTGCAATAGATCCTCATATGCGACAAGCAGCTATTGCTAGTGATCTTAATGTGACTCGCTCGGCTGTCAACCAAGTTTGGCAGCGATTGGAAGAAGAGTTTGGATTACAGATTAGGGGCAATATCGATTATGGGCAACTGGGGCTTCACTATGTTTTTGGTTGGGCACGAGCAAATCAGGGCAATCCAAATCTAGATAGATTCTGGGCCTGGTTGGATACTTATCCGTATTCGACTCTAGCTACCGAATCTGCCATGACCTCCGCTATGGATGTGCGCGTTTACTTCGAAGCTCTTCTACCAGCAGGCAGAAGATACAACTGGTTCAAAAATCAAATACGCCGCTTTCAGAAGAAGCCATACAACCTCGAAGTAATCACAGGATTTGTTCGTCGTGTTTCGAATCATCTGAATGTTGGCCTCTTTGATGGTAAGAACTGGGAGTTCGATTACAGTTTCCGAATGGAAGCTAGTATGGACGCAGCAAAGGAATACGCAGATGTGCTTCCAGTAAGTGCTCATACTCAGCAAAGCAATGTGGGCGAAATCGACTGGAAACACATGGCTGCAGCGAGTGTAGTTGAAACCGATTACTATGCATCCTCAACTGATTTGGCAGAAACACTCAGAAGGATTGGCCTGGAAGTTCCAACCAAGAGAACGCTTAGGCGACGATTGAGTCAAGTCCGAGACGACATGGCACTCCCCTATGTGGCACTCTCAAATCTTGGACTCGATCAACAAATAGTTGTATGTGTACGGGAGTTAAGTGAGGAGCAGACTTTTTCGCGATTGTTGCACGCTCAAGGAAGGTCTTTCCCAAAAACAAAAGTCATTTCTGGTGATTCGTTTGCAGTCATGCGAATACAAGTACCTACCGGCTTCGACTGGATTTCATTTTCGAAGTCCCTTGCTGCACTTGGACACCATACCGCTGAAATATGCACATTCTTAACTGAACGTGAGAAAAGAAAGAATGGACTAGAGGCCATTCTATCCAAGAAGCCCTGAGGAATCTTCATGAATGGCTTTTTCAGAGGTGATGAAGTAAATGGAAGAACACCGCTCTGGTCTACAGAAGGAGAGTGATGAAATGGAATCAGGCAAGGCGGTGCTATCTACTATACACACCCCATATGATGATATGATTCCTTCTTCGGATGAACCTTCTGCTAAATTCTATCTTGAAGTGATTCGGGTCTATTTGGGAATCTGTGCTGGAACGGTAAGTTTCGAGAAGGCAATCGATGCCGTTGAGGAACTCAAAGATAATCCCGAATTTGCTAAATCCCCCACTGACCCAACAGTACTTCCTGTGAATGACCGACTCAAGGAGCGCCTGCTTGACAATCTAGAAACGGTACGGAAGTACAAGATGTGCACTGCTGACTCCATCAGATCTGCGTACAGCTTTGCATTTCTTAATCAGGACGCTCCCATAAGTCCTACCGACTCTGAAGTACTGGTTTTCTTTGCTGAGCGACCTACTGCTACATTGGTCGATTGTGCTGATGAACTGGGCTATACTTCTCGAACAGTCTCGCGGTCACTGAAACGACTGCGCGAGCGGAATTCGATGCGATTTAGCTGTATCGTCGATCAGTCTGCATTTGGCATTACTTCAGCCATCGTGTTCTTCAAGCTACGAGATGATGTTGAATGGGAATCAGTTGAAGCTGCATTGTCTGCATTCCCCTTCACGAAAGCCATACTCAAAACCACTATGTCCCCACTGGGGTACTTCTCGGTCCTATATCCCACAACTGATGAAAACAGACGAATTTTCCAGGCAAGCTTGGACAAGCTTTCGAACACGATGTTTAGCTACATGGGCTACCACGAACAGCAGGCGGCGGGAGCAACATCCAACTTCTCACTTTTTTCAGATGAGGAATGGCAATTTCCAGAAACATTTGAACATAAACTCGATCCCGATGTTGAAATCGAATCAATGCCTCCCTTGCTTCGGAATAAGGGAAAGACGAAATCGGCACAGTTCAAAGAGTACGCGATAATTTCACAGCTCACACAGGATGCTCGCGCATCTCCAAGTAGAGTACATACACGCTTGCAGCGCTTAGGGTGGGACTTGACGTCACGCCAAGTGGGATACCTCATGAGGCGAATTCATGAGGAAGAGCTCGTTCTTCCCTATCTGACGGTTGGTGGATTGCGATTATCAGCCAGTTTCTGCTTTGAGATTCTTTGTACATCTGAATGGAGAAACAGGTTGGTTTATGCTGCTGCGGAGGTACCCCAGACAATGTACTACCAATCAGAACAAGGTGTCATCGTGTGGGCACAAGTGCCTGCAAAGCACCAGGTTGAGTACTACCAAGCATTTCGATCTTTGGAACAGAATGAGGGGGTTTGGTCGGTTAATCCGATAATGACCATAGCTCAAAAGGGCTCTCGAACCATGCTTGATATCACAAGAGAGTGGGATTATTCGGACGGGACTTGGCATGTTCCTTCGCATGATCTTGATTTGGCGGATTATTTCTATTAGATGCAGTGCGGCTCAGCTTATAGACCGGTTTTTCTTACTGCAGATACAAGCTTCTCAACAGTTCTCTTGTCCTTCCCTCCAGGAGGTCCAAATACAATCATATCCGTACCGATGGCTTTCATCTTCTGCACGTACCTCGCTAGATTTTTCTCTGTTTCACAAATTGAGAACTGCTTCAATGTTTCACTGTTTATCGCATCTATCACTTCTTTGTCGATGTATCCCTTCTCTCCGTGTAACGCTTTGGCTTCCGAAACGCTTCGGTCAATTGACAACCCCTCCATTGCGGATCGGCTCAGTCCAAGAATGACCATTGCGGCTGCGCGTTTGATTTCAAAAGGGGTGTCACACACGTCACTCCGTGATATGTATGTGGGCGGAAAGACGCTGACAACGAATTCCGACGTGACATCTCCGAGTTTCTCTTGCGCCCACTGGGTTTGCTCAGCCGAAGTGTAATTCAGAAGTACCCCGTCCGTTTTCTTCGATTCAGATATCATTTTGGGCCCCTGTGCTGCCAAGAATACCCTGCTTTCGAGCCCCTCCTCGAGAATGTACGTCTTGATTTCAACGGCGCCCTCAACAAGACGACTAACGAACGTATCGACATCTCCATAGTCAACCCCGACCCTTGCAAGTGCAGTCCTGTCTCCTGGTCCAATCAGGACATCAAATCGTTCTCCATATCGGGAAATGAGTGATTTGAGCGTTCTTTTTATTTGATTGAAGGGATGAAGCAGTGGACTCAGCAATCCTATGCCAAACCGCATGTTCTGTATGTCTTTGGCTAATGCAGTGGCCACAATCGGTGAATACCGGGTGGCGGGATAGTCAGTTATCCATACTTGCGTGATGTCGCTGTTGATGCATGTTTGGACAATCTCTCGTATCTCCTCAATCGGTTCTCGAATATTCACCGCTAGCCCAAATTCCACTATTCTTCCCTCCTTTCTGCGAAAATATCCATGACTGTTCTCATTCGCTTTCTCCAACCCTTGGAGTACGGAGGCCCTAGGATGATCTCTGTGGCTCCCAGTTCCCCAAGCATATCAAACTGCCCCACAATCTGTTGAGGAGTTCCTGAGATAGCGAAGGCTTCAATCAGTTCTTCGTGGACATACTCTGCTCCTGCACTTGGACCCTTTTTGGCAACTGTATCAACGATCTGACTCAGCTTTTCTTCATTAACATCCAGCATTTCCAAAACGTATGACGGCATATCTGAAGCTACAAGCGCAACTACACGTTTGGCCAAGTGGCTGGTCCCCTGTTCTTCTTGGATAATAGTCGGTAACCACACGACCTTCTCAATATCTTCCGGGTGTCTTCCATGTCTGGATGCTGAATCCTCGACGATTTCAAATGCTGACTTGAGGTACTCAATGGGACCGGAGAAGATGACACCGTCCGCTATTTGTCCTGCAAGATCAAGCATCTGTGGACCTCGGACTCCCATGAATACAGGTATAGTAACTGGTTTCTTTATCCCAAGAGCATAGTTCTCAAGATGAAACAGCTGGCTGTCTATTGATACCGTTTCTTGGTTCCAAAGGCTCCGGAGTGTATGGATTCCCCGTTCAAGTTCAGTGACCGGCTTCTTGACATGGATACCCTGTTTCTTGAGATCCTGTAGACCCCCAATTCCTGTCCCAAATACATAGCGTTCTCCTCCAAGATCATAGAGGCTGAAAGCAGCTCGTGCAGTTGTACTGATATTATGGACTATAATCGGTATGATACCATTACCCACCCGGACCCCTGTCGACTGCATTAGTGTTGCTGCTGTCAATACGAAAACATCCTGACCGATACCTATATCCTCCCCGATCCAGATGCCATCCAGTCCCAATTCGCGTGCATGACCAGCTATCCAGTCTGTTGCGGATTTCCTCATGTTCGTTGTCATGCCTGCGCTTATTTTGTACATAGTTTACCGCCTCGATTCTTGATACGATTGAAGGGGTATTTGTCCTATGAGAGATACAATCGCCATCTTGAAATAAAGATGATATCCCCATAAAATCGACGGCATAGCAGATTAGGAAAGCTATCGCTAGGAGATTTAACAAGTGGCACTACCAGAGAATGACCTCCCTGAAGTACCAGATGGCTTCGAAATAGGTATCGCCCAATCCGATACGGCGGTTGACGAACTTGTCGAATTCAATACTAAGGTACATAATCGCGGGGATGCTGCAGCGCTTAGAAATTTGATAAACAATCTACCTGGCTTCTCCCGTGAGATGAACTTCTACATACGCGATACAGACAAAGACATGATTGTTTCCTCTCTCAATGCGATTCCGAGTACTTGGGATTATGATGGTGTGCCGCTGAAGAACCTCGAGCTTGGGTATGTGGGAACGCTAGAAGGATATCGTCGAAGGGGGTTCATGCGAATACTCTACCAGCTCTTTGAGAAGCACCTGCATGACGGCGAGTATGATATCTCCACCATCCAAGGCATTCCTTATGTCTATCGCAATTTCGGTTATGATTTCATACTCCCGCTCGCGAAAACTGTTTCCATCAGGGTGGATCAGATACCGTCCAAAGACGAGTTGTACCCATCTACAGTTTCTGATGTTTCCATCAGAGAGGCCCAAGAGAGCGATTTGGATGCCATCATGAAACTGTATGATCAACAAAGAGAGAAATTCCTTGTCACGGCCCGCCGTTCACAGGAGCTATGGACTCTTCAGGAGCGGTATAAAAAGGAGTATGCCGCTGATTTCACAACACTGGTGGTAGCGACACGGGGTACCATCCAAGGATATTTCAGATTGGTTTCCCGTGGCGATGCCTCCAAGCCTGAGAGCGGTGCTACTCTTGATGTCATCGAAAGCAGCATAGCGTCCTTCTCGGGCGTGCTTTCCACGTTGAAATTCCTTCGAACGGAAGCGATTTCCAAAGGCCTCTATCGAATAACGTTGCCAGGAAGTAGGTTATCAAACCTCACAAGGTTGGCACTTGATATGGGCGGAGAAATGAGCCGAGGATGGAAGTACCAAATCCGCATTCCTGATATGCTGCGGTTCTTGCGGAAGATACAGCCAGTTTTGGAGACACGACTCAATGGAACCATGTTTGAAGGTCTGTCTTACACCCTGCCTTTGAATACCTATAGACACTGCTATGAACTCGAGATTGTCGGTGGGACTATAGTTGGAATAACCGATTCTGGGCCGTCAGAAGTGGGAGAGAAAACGGATGTAAGAGCACCTCCGATGGATTTTGTTCGATTGGTGCTGGGCGACTATCGAATAGATGAACTATCTAAGGTGAACATCGACTTTCTAGTTTCCGGGAAAGTCAAGTCTCTTGTGTCAACACTTTTTCCTCAGAAAGAGAGCCTTATTTCATTCTATCATTGCTGAGTTCAATCGGTCTTGCTTCAATGAACCAATCCAACGATACAGCACCGTTCATCAATCTATTCTTCTCAAAGGAGAAAAGTCAGTTGCATTACTGAGTGTAGGAATGACGAGAATAAGCAACAAGGGGACTCCTAGTATGCGAGCAATAGACATTGCGCTCAACCCGTAATATTATTCAAAGACATGTAATAAATATCAACTCTTCCTGATAACATTTCCTTGCGACTTTTTCTGGCTGTCATTATTGAGGAAGCTATTTGTGTGAACAATATGATAGATACTATAGATTACCTGCTAATTGGCTTAACACAAGCAGGTGCTATCGACTTACCATACCGGTGAGAATCATGAAGAAGCGTATTCAACCCCATCTACGAGTTGGTGAAGGCGATGTTGAGGATATCTGTCTAATAGCTGGCAATCCCGATCGTATTCCGAAAATTGCTGCGCAGATGAATGATGCCGAGGAGGTTGCCAGATATCGTGGCTTGGTAACCTATCGTGCCTACACCCCTGGCGGAGTCCCGGTAACCCTTTCTGGCACCGGCATGGGTACACCAACCACGCATATCTGCATAGAGGAGCTGACGAATCTCGGAGCTCAGGTCATCATAAGAGTGGGGAGTTGTGGTGGCATATCTCGCGATGTCACAACGGGAGACGTGGTGGTGCCCACAGCATGTGTCCGGGATGAGCGAACCGGCTTGAACTATGCGCCCATAGAATATCCGGCTGTTGCTTCTCCTGTCTGGCAGAAGGCTCTTTTCGACGAGATATCTGCCATATTCCCAGAGGATCGTATTCACCGCGGTATCTGCTGGACCACAGATGTATACTACAACAATCCCGAGATGGGGAACCCCTTAGATGTCTGGACGAGAGCAAATGTGAAATGTGTAGAAATGGAGGCCTCCCTGCTGTTTGTTTTTGCCACTAGTAAGGGATTGGACGCTGCATCTATTTTGGCCTGTGATGGCAACCTGCATGGTGATCAGAAAGGTGAACTGAGTGATGCCACCGAGGAATCGGGTGAGGAAGATCCACTCCTCAAAGAGGCGGTCGAGAAAGAAATCGAGGCTACAATCGCAGCAATCGACTCTCTTGATTCAGATTGATGCTGAGTGATGCTGCCAATAGATTGTTAACCGTTTGAATCAATCGGGATATGGTAGACCAACCATGCCATCGCAGGAAGAGTCCGAATCAAATGTCAGCCACTATCTGATTATGAAGGCTGACGCAGAGGAGGCTCTGAGACTCGCTCGTGATTGGTGGGAAGACAAGAGTATTCCGAGCTATATCGAAGTACGACAATTAAAAGAAACTGAAACCGAGGAATTTGTTGCCCTCTACAATCGTTGTTTTCTAGCCTCTCCTGACCCCTTCTGTCCCTTAACACCAGCTGAAGCAGAGAAGCTCGACACAGAGGGTATCTTCGTGGCTGAACTGTGGGGTGAGCTATCAGGATTCATTGCCTGTTTTGTGGAAGAAGATGACCGTGGGGTCTATGGTGAAATCACCGGGATAGGCGTGTTACCTGAACGTCGCCGTCGGGGTGTTGCAACAGCGATGATTCAACGGGCCTCTGAATATTTCATTGAAGCAGGAATTGAGGAAATATACTGTGAAATTTTCGAGGAGAACCATCCATCAAAGATGCTGGTGATGGCATACGGCTTTGAAGAAGTCAGAAGGAGACCAGTCAAAGTGGATAAATCTGGTGAGCCGGCAGAGGAAGAACAAGTCCCTGGTGGCAAGCTCATGCGCCGACTTGGGTTGCGGCCGCAAACTGGTGGAGATTCCTGTAGTACCACCTAGGTTACTGTATGCATCTGTCATCTTTACGCCCACTGCCAAACCTTCTTAGGTTATGCCGTAGTGATATCCTTCATGTCTTCCAAGCATGCCACGTGGGCACTCATTGCCATCGTATGCTTCTTTCTCAGTAGCGGCCTGGGTGTTGACGCTGCTCACACACCGGTGTTCGATGGACCACGTGCATATACCCACCTGGTCGAGCAATGTGACTTTGGTCCACGCCCACCAGGGTCGGAGAATTTGAATGCGTGCAGGGCGTATATGGCTGATGCTTTGGATGGCTACGGCTGGGACGTTGTATTTCAGAATTTCACCTATCAGGATGTCTTCTGTTCGAACATTCATGCTACCTATCCCGGCAATCATGCCCCCTCACTCATCCTCGGAGCCCATTATGATACCCGCCCAAGAGCAGACAAGGATCCTCATCCAGAAAATCGTTCAGAACCCATACTGGGTGCAAACGACGGTGCAAGCGGTGTTGCTGTGCTTCTTGAGCTTGCACGTGTCCTACCAGATGAAGTCAAGCAAGGAATCGAGCTGGTCTTCTTCGATGCCGAAGACTCGGGCGACATCAATGGCTGGGATTGGATTGTTGGTTCAACACACTACGTTGATTCATTATCGGATACAAGAAAAAACCAGATTTCGGCGATGATTCTTCTCGATATGGTTGGTGATAAGGAGCTGCGCTTGGAAAAAGAAGTCACCTCCACGGATACTCTGCAGAATGCAGTCTGGGAACGTGCTGAATCTATGGGTAGGAATGACACCTTCTTGCCGACAGTAGGAGCAAGAATACTGGATGATCATCGCCCGTTCCTCGATGCTGGTATTCCCGCGCTTGATATCATCGAACATGCTCCATTTCCTGATTACTGGCACACTCTTGAGGATACACCTGACAAATGTAGTGCTGAAAGCTTGGCGATAGTCGGTGAGGTTATGGAAGTATTCCTCGTCGAGGATTTGGCTTCCAATGCCATCTTTGAGCTTGACGCTTTCCCCTTTCTCCAGATTGGACTCGTTGCTACAGGTTTTGCTGTTGTGGGTATGAGCTATTTCTGGTATACGCGCAGAAACGAACCTCAAGGCTTTAAGACCGGAAGTCCTAGTGATATGACGTATATCAAATCAAAGATGGTGCAAAGCATTGGAGAAGCAGCTCATCTATCAGCCGGAACCAGCTGATGCAGTTCCATTGACCTGCCTTACAGTTGACCATGACGGGAAACGAGCTGCGTGCGGTACTACTGAGGGCCCAATTCTGCTTATTGACCTAGAAGAGGGCACTGTTTTGAAGACACTCCGGGGGCATGAGGACATTGTCTCCCGGGTACGTTTTCTCAAGAAAGGCAAATACATCCTATCCAGTTCTTGGGACGGCACAACCCGTCGCTGGTCTCTCAAGAAGGATAAGAAGGAATCGAACATACTCAAACACCACACCGAGGTCAAATCGCTGGCAATTGCAGATAACGAAAGCAAAGGTGCAGCTGGCGGCAGGGATGGCGAAGTGAAGGTCTTCTCAGTAGAACACATGAAGTGCATACGGAATATGCAGACCGATGATTTGAATGTCTCTGGCCTTCATTTCGCTGATGGGGATTCCCAGCTTCTGAGTGTCTCGTGGAACGGCAGCTGTCGTATTTGGGATTTGAAGGACTACGAACTGCTCTCTACACTTCGGGAGGACAAGAAACGGATTCGTTGTCTTGGGACAACTCCCGATGATGCCTATGTGCTTCTTGGTTTTCATACTGGTGATATCAGAGTATTTCCCGTTGAGGATCCTTCAACTTCATTTGCTCTTGAGGGCCACACTGACCGTATAACTGATTTCACTCTTCTTCCTGATAACCGGATGATATCATCCAGCTGGGACCGCACAATCAGATTGTGGTCGCTGGACAGAGAGAAGGAGGTGAACCAGGCAAAACTCTGGAGTGCTGTCAGTTCTGTCGAATGGTGTCCTACCTGTGAACAGCTGTTTACAACCGATTTTTCAGGATCGCTTCTGGCGTGGACACTTTAGATTTCTTCCGGTCTTCCAAGGCTACCCCCTTCCACTCTGATATCGACTCCAACGTAGCCTGCTTTCTTCCAGGTGAGGCGTACCCGTTCGTGGTCACGTTTTCCGGATGCGATTTCTGTAAGGATGTCCTTGTTACGATTGCGAGTGCGCTTATCGTATGGTACGGGTATTTCCTCATCATCTGCGGTGAAGAGGATTGTGGCCGATGGTTTGACTTTGATAATCGGTTCAGAGAATATCATCTTCCCTTCTTCGAAGTAGGGCGTTTTGTTACGCAGGCTTCTCATCGATCGCGCCATAGCCCTGTGCTCTCCAATCTTGACCCTCGCCGTTTTGACAACATCCTCCAGATAGGCAATCCGCGGATCGAACTTGGCTGTGAATTCCTCTCGCAATTCATCTATAGCTTGGGACTCAGAGGTGAGATGTTGCTTGAGAATCTCGGTGAGGACGAAATTGGTGGCTTCCGTGTATTTATCAAATTCCTCCTTCAGTTGATCCTGTTTGGTCTGGGTCAGAAGCACACTAAGTAGTTTGAGAATTTCAACATCGTTAGCAGACATTTGAGCCACTGCCGAAAGGGTACCAATTGTTCCTAATGAATGTGTCCGAAGCCATTATACGGCTAGCCTAGCAAGGACGAACTTGGATTCATCGATTGCCCGCTTGATAGCCTTTGGCTGCAGATCGAACTCACAGAGCGAGAGCAGCATATCCTCGTAGAATTCATTCTCCTTTTCTCGCAAGGAAGTGATGAACTTGAGGCTATCTGGCTCTTCTATTCCGTACATGGCCAACAGAGCATTAGCTATCATGTATATTGCATGACGCATCTCCAGCACTGCCAGTTCATATGACGTGTTGATGGTCAAGGATAGGGCCCCGAAGTAGTGACGTTGTGCTCGATTGAGCAAGGGGATAACCACCGTGTCCAAGTCGCTTTTCTCAAGCCGGTCCTCTGCTTCCCGGAGCCAGCTTTTCACATCTTCAAGAGCATTCATGATTTGTTCTTCATTCATACTTCGCAGCTTGAAGGTTCTGAGGAATAGGCTGTACATTGGAGGATTAAGCAGTCTCGCCTCTGAGAGGACGTCTGCGGTTCTGATGATACTGAATCTGTTATCACTCATCAAAATCGTGCGTGCGAGATTAAAAAGCGCATTTCGCAGCTCGCAAATAGAGCTGACTCTGTCTTTTTCGAGCAGATTCTTTGCTTGATTCAGCTCTGCGGCCGTCCGTTCCTTCACCGCGATGACCACATCTTCTGGCCACACATAGTCTTCAGCAAGCTCCCTCCATTCCTCAAGTCTTCCTGATTTATCATATGCCACCTTCGAATCTTTCACCCGTTCGATGACCTGTGCGATTTGCTGTGGGCTTTTACTTTCCCGGTTCAGTACTTCCTGGATGGTATTTGGCGTGATGAAGGTCATATCAATGCGGACGCCTTTGTGTCGTGATAGAAGGCGAACTGGTGCTTCATCTTGGTCCCAGACTATACAGACATCGAGGTCTGAATCTGGAGTTTGGGCTTTGTTCACATAGGAACCGTAGACAAACATTCCTTCAACGTGCTCTTGTTTCTTCCATTCGTCTACAGTGTCCTGGAGTGCTCGCTCGAATTTGGCTCGAATATCCATCATCACAACTCACCAAGATATGGATTGAATCCCACCGCGTGACGCGGCTTGTACATTGTGATGCACATTGAAATAAAAGACTATGCCAGCTCTAGGTTGAAGAATCCGACAGTCATTAATACCGGTACTTCTCACCTCGAAGCAGAGTTGG
The DNA here is from genome assembly GCA_014730275.1 of Candidatus Lokiarchaeota archaeon. Lineage (NCBI taxonomy): Archaea > Promethearchaeati > Promethearchaeota > Promethearchaeota archaeon. The sequence goes on from WJIL01000011.1 coordinate 39,643, forward strand.
TTTCATGGTTCGTTCAGATGGCCGCGAAAATGATGAGCTGCGTCCGGTAGAAGTTACCCGTGATTATCTCAAACATCCTGAGGGATCAGTCCTTATTGCAACTGGTGAGACGAAAGTGATTTGCACCGCCACTGTGGAAGACGGTGTACCGGGTTGGCTGAACGGTAAGGGACAGGGTTGGTGTACTGGGGAGTATGGCATGCTCCCACGGTCTACTGATAACCGCATCAACCGGTATCGACGGAGTGGTCGTACTTACGAGATTCAACGATTGATTGGTCGCTCCTTGCGTGCAGCTCTCGATCTGACATCCCTGGGGGAATATACCCTGCGCATCGATTGTGATGTTATCCAGGCAGATGGAGGTACCCGGACCGCATCGATTACTGGCGGTTACATCGCGCTTGTTGATGCCATAGATTACATGTTGGCTATGGATATGCTTTCAGAAAGCCCGCTTATGGGTGCCGTTGCTGCTGTGAGTGTGGGTGTTGTCAATGGCGAATGTCTGCTCGATCTCTGCTACATCGAGGATTCTACCGCTGATGTTGACATGAACATCGTGATGCGTGATGCAGAGTTTGTCGAGGTACAAGGGACAGCCGAAGGAGAAACTTTTGACCGAACCCAGATGGATGACATGCTTGATCTGGCGGCAAAGGGCTGCGAAGAGCTGATGGAATTTCAGGAGCGCAGCCTCTGCCCTGACTAGTACCCCTATGTGGATTATTCCGCGCGATATAGTGAACCAGCTAAATGCATCTGAAACCAAATGTTTATGAGGAGACTGTTCCCGATAAGGCTTGCTTGCATACGTTGAGTAGGGAACGCATTATACGGCGGCTATAGCAAGGTCGCTGTGAAGTAGTTCTGATAGCTTGACGTATAGCAATGTTTAAATCGCCAGCGTAACTGACTGGCTGAGCGCGCACACCTCAGACTGTGCGTGTGTTTACAGGTCCAAAGTCCTCGCGAGAGGCTCCCGAGAGCTGCACGTTGTGTGCGCTTGATGACAGGACTCATCGGGACCAGACGTTGCGAATGGAGTCATTCCCGGTGGGGGACCGTCGATGCATATGCTTTGGAGTCGTACTCCCGCCACACAGTTTCGTGGCAGAAGTGTATGGATTGATTGCAGAGGATGGAGGTACGAATGAGGTTTACTCAACTCCTTGGCAGCAGGTAATGCTGCACCGGTTATATGATTAGGACTGCAATTCGCTGTACGGTTGTTGGTGGATGACTCGGTTGACATGCCGAAGAAGGACGCGACAAGCGGCGATATTCCGTGGGTAGGCGCATGAAGCCATTGATCCGCGGGATTCCGAATAGGACCTCCAAGCACGGGCTATTACCTCGTGCTATTCCCGAGTCACATCGGGAAGGGGAACGCTCAGAACTGAAGCATCTTAGTATGAGCAGGAGTAGAAAACAAGTCGTGATTCCCTGAGTAACAGCGAGCGAAAGGGGAAAAGGCCAAACTGAACCCCAAGACGAAAAGTGTTGGGGGATGTGGTGTAAGGGCCACGGACAAGTGCCTCAACGTCCAAATCAAAGTCGTCTGGAACGACGCGGCAAAGAGGGTGACACCCCCGTAGGTGTAAAACGTTGGCATGTCTGTGGATCCCAGAGTAGCATGGGTCGGTTGTCTCGTGTGAATTACGCAGGTACAATCTGCGAAGCCTAAATACTATGTCAAACCGATAGCAGACTAGTAGCGCGAGCGAAAGTTGAAAAGTACCGCGGAAGCGGGGTGAAAAGTACCTGAAACCAGCAATCTAGTCAAAGGATGTCTGATTAAAAGAGGAGATACTCGGGGAACGAACTAGGGGAGACCCTTTAGTAGGACCTGAGTGGATCGAATCAGCATCATCCGTCTTGAACCACGGACCAGGGAGTTCATAGAAGTGGCGAGGATAAGGTGTCAAAACCGTAAACGAAGGGAAACCAACAAGCCCGCAACCGGGCAATCCGGTGAGGGGCGACGTCTACAAGGGCGTGTAGTCACAGCTATGACACGAGAAACCAGTCGATCTAGGCTTGGTCAGGGTGAAGCCGGGCGAAAGCTCGGTGGAGGCCCGATAGGGTTCTGATATACAAATCGTTCCGTTGAACTGGGCCTAGGGGTAAAATGCTTATCTAGACTGGTGATAGCTCGTTCTCCGCGAAGTTGGTCGCAGCCAAGCTCTGCTTGAGATATCATGTGGTGTAGAGCACTTTCGGACGACTCGGGATCCCTCGCGGGATTTCACCGTCCTGAAAACTCCGAAGTTGCATGAATCGTAGACGGCAGGAGACGGGTACCCGGGGTAAGCCCGGCAGGCCGAGATGGGGAGAACCGAGAGTGTGGTTAAGGTCCCTAAGTGCCAGATAAGTGCGATAATGAAGGGCGTCGAGAGCCCAAGACAGTCTGGGGGTGAGCTTAGAGGCAGCTATCCCCGAACGAAAGCGTAACAGCTCACAGACCGAGGCTCTCGGCCTCTAAAATGGACGGGGCTAAATCTGGCCACCGAGACCATACCGCACGCGGGTAACACTGCGTGATCGGGTAGCGGAGCGACCTGATGGGGTAGAAGTAGGGCCGTGAGGTCCTGTGGACCCGTCAGTTTTGATCATCCTGGTAGTAGTAACAGCGAAGCATGGTGAGAATCCATGCCACCGAAAGGGAAAGGGTTCTTCGGCAATGCGTCGTCAGCCGAAGCTTAGTCGGTTCTAAGTGGCATCGTAATTCGAGTGTCACGAAAGAGAATCAGGTTAATATTCCTGAACCTCGGAAGTACTCTACGCGGTAACGCGAAGCCGGACTTGTAACTCATCCGGATAGGCCTTGTACAGCACTCGCTGTATTTAACAGGATAATCCTACCGAGTACCGTAATGGTGAGACGTAGGAGAAACTTGGAATAGCAGGTGGTCGGACATCTGTTTGGCTTATTCCCGGTGACCTTGAAAAACGAGTCCGGAAGGATCTTCCGAGTCCGTACCCAGATCTGACACAGGTTCCCTGGCTGAGAAGGCCAAGGTGTATCCAGTTCACTCCAGTTGAGGGAAATCGGCCAATTAGCAGCGTAACTTCGGGATATGCTGTGCCTAGAGGGGTTCACGCTCCTCCAGGTCTATTGTTACTAGGGGGTCCCAACTGTTTAATAAAAACATAGCTGACTGCGAGCGCGTAAGCGTTAGTACAGTCAGTGACTCCTGGTCTGTGCCAGTATGTTAAAGCTCCGGAAGGGGTCCAAGCACTGGTCAACGCCGGGACTAACTATGAGTCTCTTAAGGTAGCCATACGCCTTGTCGGTTAAATGCCGACGTGCATGAAGGGATTAATGAGGGCCCCACTGTCCCCAACTGGAACTGGGTGAACCTACACCGTACCGAATAGTGTACGTAGCGCCAATGGGAAGAGAAGTCCCTGCGGAGGTTTACTACGCAACCTGTTATTGCCATCTTTGCCTATGTGCAAAGCGTAGTCAGGAGCGTTGAATCCCAACTCCTGGGTTGGGAGGATGCAACCATGTAACACTGACCATGTAGACGAGGGTGGCTAACCTAGGCCAAGCGTGCCTAGGGACACTTTCAGGTAGGCAGTTGGGCTGGGGCGGCACGCGGCTGACATCAGATCAGCCGCGACCAATGCTAAGCTCAGAGGCGATGGAAACGTCTCGTTGAGATTAAGGGCATAAGCTTGGCTGATGGGATCCCGCCACGCAAAGGATCCCGGGGCGAAAGCCTGGCCTATCGAACTTCCTGATAGCCAATTGTAAGTGCTGGAAATGACAAAAAACTTACCCCAGGGGTAACAGAGTTGTCGCGGGCAAGAGTTCATATCGACCCCGCGGCTTGCTTCCTCGATGTCGGCTCTTGGTATCCTCGGGTTGCATAAGGCCCGAAGGGTGCGGGTGCTCACCGATTAAAACCGATCGTGAGCTGGGTTTAGACCGTTGCGAGACAGGTCGGTTTCTATCTATTGGCGCTGTTGGATGTTTGATGGCAAGATGATGCCGGTACGAGAGGAACGCATTGTCGCAGCCTATGGTGTACCCATTGTCCGGAAGGGCAGCGTGGGGTAGCTAAGCTGCACGGGATAACAGCTGAATGCATCTAAGCTGGAAGCCCCACCAAAAAAGAAACATCCACTTACTAGACAATTGCTTTAGAGCAGCGTGGCGCTGGTGACAGTGACGCGTGTCTGGAAACGAGGACTCTCGTAGAAGACGAGGTTAATAGGGCGGGGGTGTAAGCACCGAGCTCCGGCGAGGTGTTCAGCTCACCGCTACTAATGTCCGAGGCGAGCAGACCGAAAATATAGCTCGTGCAACACCTAGAGTTGTCAAGATTTGAGCGTAACCTCAGAGAAACGGTACCTCCATCCTCAGCATCTATTTTCAGTTAGTTTTGATTTCACAAACTCGTTCTTCTAGAAGTGAAGAGAGCTATTTCTACCCAATTAATTTCCCAAGAACACTAGTCGGATTCCATGTATAATATTGGGTGCGGCTGCTAAAAAATTCCTCAGCCGCCAAGGGGAGATCAACATCTCCAATACCAAAAAAATATCACTGCATCATAAAATTACTAGCCAAGTCTTGATTTGAGTGCCTCGACTTTCATCTTTGCAGCAATGAACTTGGCTTTGAAAGCTGCTCGAAGACCCGAATTGCATTTTGGTGTGTCGTCGTTATGTGAGAACTTACAATTCGGTGTTCCGTCTATGCACTCTTTTCTATTCTTGTTCTTTATCATTTATATTCACCTTCATCTTGTGCGGCTGAAATCCCGCAGTCGCAACGGGGGAGCTTGGCTCCATGAGTGACATAAAATTGGGATATCCCTAGGTTAGTACCAGTAAAATCAGATTGGTTCGATAACAGTAAAATACAGAGAGACTATCTCTGTACAGAAAAATGACTATCTCAATTTCACTATAAGTATTATGTCTTGTACATTTCAATTCAAGTCTGTTTCATACCGTTGCGGCTGTTTGAAGGATTAAATAGACGGCATTATTTGTAAAATGAATCAGAAAGACGGGAATCAAGCTCCTAGATTTATCCCAGATCATGCCAAGAATCAAGCCCAGCGGCAGACGTGTCAGTAGGGCATGAAGTAGAGGATAAGCCAAACCTCCCTGATACAGCTCGAATCCTGAAGCAACTGTGAACAGATGCAAAGCAGCAAAGACCATCGTAGTTGTGACAATTCCACCCACTCTGCTTCTCATCCGATAACTGAGTCGGTCTTGCATTATGCCTCGGAAGATAAATTCCTCAATCAGCGCCGGAATTACAGCCATAGTAATGATTCCGCTTAACAGCTCTCTATGAATATCTTGAGAGCCGAAAAATTCTAGTGAATTTTGCCCCAGAAGAAGTCTGATAATAAACCCAATAATTAGCGACACCAAAATTGAAACGGTAAGTGGCGAGGACTTTTCGATATCGGACAAATTGAATCCCAGTGAAGAGATTTTGTTCTCTCTGAATACCACCATAAACAGAAGAGGTATAGCGAAAGCGAATATCAACGAGCCTGTTACTATCGCTATATTCGCTAGATTGAAACTCGGTGCAACTAAGAGAGTCCAATCCAAGAAAACCAGTAATACTATTGCACTCTCGACCAAAGGGTCTTCAATGACGGAATCCTTTCTGATTGGTGATGGTGGGTCTTCACCTATAATGAATATAGCGAGTAAAAAGGATCCAATTCCATATATTGCTATGAACAAATCATTGAAGTACACAAAATAGAGGACCGAAAGGCAGGTAATGATTACGGTAGAGGCTTGAAGAATCAGCTTATCCAATTCCGACAATGTTCTGTATCCTTCGTCATTCAGCTCTGTCATAGTAATCGCCCTTTTTCTCTATCGGCCCCCAAAACTACTTTCTATTGTCTGCAAAATCCTCTATGTGAAATTCTTTCGCTCCTTCCCAAAGAAAGTCAAAATCCTTCTCAACTTTTGCTTTTTGTGAACCCGTTTGTTTAGATAGTGTTCCCATCTTACGATTTCCTAAATCTTTAAACGAAATATCCGCCGTCCAGCATTCTTCTTCATTTATTAGATTACGCTGATGGCTTTTCGCTTTGTGTGTCAACCTTACGTGGAAATTGCTCCTTTGCTCTTTTTCCTCCGATAAGCTGTTCAATAGCAGCTCATATTCATGATAGTCACCGTGCCGCTTTCTCTTTGCCGGTTCAATAACTGTTAGGAACTGAATTTTTACCTCATTATCTGCTTCCATGAGATGACGTACCAGTTCTATTGAAGGATAGTTGTCGCGGACTTTCAAATAGTCTTCTGCCCGAGATATTATTCTATCAATCAGCCTAGTTGCCTTGGCTTTCTCACCTGGCTCTATTACAACTGAGCCACTTTCTAATGATTTACCGAATTTCCTCTTTACATCCGGGTACAAAGCCCAAAGAATTGCAATGAAGGATGTGGCTCCGGCACCTACCCATCCCAATGTGATTAATAGTCCTGCATAGGGGGGCGGTCTGGCAACTTCCAGAGGAAGCCTGACTATAGCCCCACTACCGCCGTATTTGAAGCATGAGAGACCAAGATAGAGGTAATCCCGTTCTGAAATCAGAATCTCTTCCACCGAATAACCTTCAAGATTAATATCCTCCTCTAATTGCTCAATGATTGTTTCTTCTTCGTCCAAGCTGAAATAGCATATTCCTTCTCTAGTACCAATGTAAATGCGTTTTCTATCCTCATCGCGTTCAAGAGCATTAATGCGATTGTCTGGCAACCCATCTACCTCTGTAATCCTAGATCGTACAATTTGTGCTTCTCCCCCAGATATCTCGTATACGAGAATCCCATCTTCTGTTCCTACATAGATTCTCTTTGTCAAAGGGTAGTATTCCATTGCCGTAACTTTGAATGTTGAATTAACATCGTCCTTAGATTGACTAAGAACTACCTTCTCCAGCTCTACATCATAAAAGCTGAATCCCTGATTTGTGCCTATCAGAATATAGGGCTCTCTCACCTTCAAATATGAGACATAATCCGAAACCAGTCCATTTGAGGTATTAACTATAGTAAAATTATGCGATGGAATATGGCAGACAGTCATACCATATGGATTCCCCTGATTTCCAGCATAGAAGAAAGCACCCTCTGCTGTCTCATACGACTCTATTTCCGTGAAGCAGATATCTTCAGAGACATTGTTCATGCTGTAATTGTATATCCCCCCCGTTTGGTAATCATAGACTTGAACTCCTCCGTCCGGGGCAAATGTTACAATGTAAGCACCCATCCATGATGTCACTGTCAGATCATGTGCCGATATCTCATACCCCTCTGGGTCTCTAAACTCCGTCCGGTTAATGAATTCCCCTTTCCATGGGTCGAACCTAAAGAAATAATCGTAACTACTTGAATAAATTTCGGATTCCGCATAATCCGTATCTTGCCATTCCATTCCTGTTAGGATTGTATTATCTGGGTCCGGAAGTTCATACCATTCGACTTCTTTCTGTGCAGGAAACATTGCTTGAATTGCCAATGCTACTGTAATTGCTACAACAATAACTAAGACGCCATATGTCGCCCGTTTTCGCCTAGGGCTTAACGAACGTTGTTTTGTGGAATATTTGTTAGGAGTCTCAGATCCAACTGAATTTTTCGTCATGCTACTGCCCACCTTGCGAATTGCAACTCCTGTAATAGGTCTTTCTTGTTTCATAACGATGAAGGGTGACTATGACCCGGTCGTTCCAAATAGCCATTCTGGGGAGGTGTTCAGCTCACCGCTACTACTGTCCGAGGCGAGCGGACCGAAAATATAGCTTGTGCGACACCTAGAGTTTTCAAGATTTGAGTCGGAATCTCAGTGAAGCAGTGCCTCCATTCTCAACCACTTGTTTCTTGAGAGTTTTTTTCGAGAAGAGCTGGTGTTTGGTGACATATATCTGGCATAATTTTCAGCTCGGTTAACCATTAATGATTGCGGTCCATATCGTATTCCGGCACTTCGTGTTCTTTACTCAGAATCCAAATAGATATGAGAATCAGGATATTTTTATATATAATGGAAAATGCTGAATAGATGAGTCAGAGGGCCATTGTGATGCAATCATTTGATTCGGTTTTGTTATTTGCCTTTTTTGTTGTTATAGGGATGATTATCGTCATGATTGCTTGGGTTTTTGGACAAAAATCACCGCCACGGCGAAAATCGGATGAATGTATTGTCTTGTTTTTCATCCTAGGCATCATCTTTTTATTCATGATACTTGTATAGATATATTACTATCATTTTAAATAATATAATGGCTTTTAGAGATTAATGTATATAGGCCCTTTCTATCGAAGAAATATGAAGAAGGCTCTAGCATGAAATGGAGTTCACTTCTAAAGACTTGAACACTGAGGAACTAATTCCTATTTGAAAGTGAACACTCCTGAATACTATATAGCCCCTTGGACGCTAGCACATCACATCGATTCAAAAAAGAACGGATAGAGACCAATTATCCTTGGCCTCTACCGGAAAGCGCTATTCTATGGGATAATATTCGTCTTCTTCAAGCCCTTTCACGCCCGCCTTTTCCAGAGCATCGACAGCTTCACGCCGAGATAGAGGTTTTTCCCCATCTTCAGCGAAGTACTCTCGGGCGTATCTGACCTTTTTATCAGAATACTTGTGTTTGTACTTATCGTATTCCTCGTCAGGCATCTGATATGTCACCTCCTTGCTCTTTTCTACCGCTTTCTTGTACTAAATTGAGCGGCCGTTTGTTTAATTCAAAATCATGGATTCTCTAATCACAAGATTCGCCAGAAACCCATTCGGGAGCGACTTCCTCCATTTCTCTCATGAATGATTCGCCCCATTTCTTTTCTTCCTCTGTAAGTTCATCAAAGTCTGTCATATCTTGTCACCTCTTTCTGTCTTGGTGAATGCGACTGATTATCCCGCAGTCGCCACGGGGGAGCCCGGCTCCATGATTTACATAAAAGTGGGATCTCCCTAGATAGTAGCCCAAAAAACAAACTAGTCCTAAGTCAATAAATACCACAGCAATGCTGTGTAGAATCTTATCCTCCTGGACTTCTTATAAAGTATGGGTTTCCACTCTTCAGCATTTGGTTTTGGGATTCATATGTTTAATATTTTCATTTAGCTACGACTGGAACATTCGCAATAGAGCATTCGTCAATTAGGCCAATTCAGCTACTTGGTATTAATAGCAATAATACCCAAGAAAAGACGAAGAATCTCAATTTCCTATGCTGTATACTATACCGTCATGAGCACTCATATTGTCTCGTTTTTCATGATTTATGCAGTATTTGGAGTTGCCATAGTTTAGCATTAGCCCTCGAAAGAAACACGTACTTCCATCCTCAGCATATCTCAGTTAGTTAGTTTGCTTTCATAGCCTTCGTTTGGACAAGAATATGCGTGATATTTTCGGAAGGGTAGGAGAAGAACACTAGTCCCACCATATTTATTTCGAAGCCTGTAGTTCATGCTGTACAGCTAGGATATATCACCGTGTTGTTTATATCAAATTAAACACACGATTAGTTGGCAGAAGGAATGGGCTCGATGGCAAATAATATTCGTAAATCCGTTGTTCGGGCATGGTTACCTCTTGCTGTCATCGACATAGCAGGAGAAGTCCTTGGGTCTACGCGTCTTCAAAAACTTGTATTTTTGGGCAGTGTTGAAACACATATAGGCGAGTTTTACAGTTTTACGACATGTCGTCATGGGCCATATTCATCAGAGCTTGCAAGCTCTATGCAAAATTACCAAGCTTTTGACTTCGTGACCGAAGTTGAAACGCAGCTTTCAAAACCATATGATGTTAGGCACGACTACATACTAACAGACAAGGGAACGGAGCAAGTTCGAGAATTGGAACAGCATCCGGAAATCAAAGAGATGCGAAAAAAGCTAGAGAAGGCAATTGATGAACTCATGGATGTTCCTCTAGACGATCTTCTCCAATATACATATGAGAAGTATCTTCCCGTTGAACTTCAACTGGACGACAGAATCAGGGAAGCAAAGCAATCTGGGAAAAGAATGCTACGTAACTGGAATCAAAACGAATCCGATTTCTATCCTGTATCATGGGAAATTCAAGCCGCACTCGAATGGACCATTGGGACCTTAGATTTAATCGAACTCCTTTCAGATGATTTGGAGAAACAAGTATTCATTGAATCGGTTAGTGACCTACTTAGATCTGCTCGTGATTTGCATAATGTATTGGAGCAGTATGGCTTTGAACACCGAACCGATAGTATGAATAGGGTACAGAGCAGTGTTCTCTCAGAGTTCAGGGAAATATTCCAGTTCATTCAGTCTTATCTCTCGGAACGAGAAGTTGTCAAACCTCTATCGGCTTTGAAAATGAGTGATATTACAAGTGAGGAAGAGATGGAGGAAGTTAGAGCTGGACTAAGACGCCTACTATAGGGTGAGTGTCCTTAGTGTCCAACACCATAGTTGTCTTGGATACATGTGCTGTCATAGATCTCAGGAAATCCTATCCTCGAGAGTTTCTAGATTCAAGTCTGTATGAATTCGCAAAACTTAGAAAAAAACAGGGGATTGGGAATCGCTTAAGCAACTGGCTTTCTAAAGCCAATAAGAATGGTTGGAAAATCTGCATCCCAAAGGCTGTAATAAAGGAATCCGACAATGAGATGAAGAAGACCCTTGCCTTTGTTGCAAGCAAGGTGCCCGGGAATCGAAATATTGTCAAATATCAGCTCCACGATCAAGACTATCTAAACAAACTTTACTCTTTGTCTGACAATTGTGTAAGAGTATCACCCAGCAAGTTTCATGATCTTCTAGAGAGAATACAAAAAGCATACAAAAGCTGGAGAAATCTACAAACACTTGACTGCATCAAGAAACATGGTTTAAGACAGAAGGCCTATTTCCCTGAGCAAAATGATATTAGTCTACTTGGTCAAGCTATTGTTAACAAAGACAGTAATGATAACGGTGAGAAACGAGTTCTGCTTCTCACAAATGATGCTCATTTTCTCTGCCATTCGTCTACAATCAAGAATACATTTGGCGTTGAAATTCTTGATTATCATAAACTCTAAGTTGGTACACTGTGGCTTTTTCGCTGCTACAGCACACTCGGATATCTCTCTCCATCTTCAGCATTTCTCAGTTTGTTTTAGTCAAATCATATTTGAGGTCTCTGCTTCAGTATAGCAATGAACTACCTGATTCAGACAGAGTCATGACAATGTTTGATTTGAACTGAACATCATGTGATATTCTCTAGTTTGCGAAGACCGACTAATCTCACTCTATTTTTCTTTTAGCTTCTCAAGTTGATTGATTGCCCAATCCAAACTACTTGCTCGCAGCAGATATTTTCCCTCATCATTCTTAGTAAGATGTTCAGCAAGGCCTATCTCCTTGCTCGTAAGATATGTAGCAACTGAGTCCTCCTTCATGCCGGTTATTGAAGCCGCTTCCTTCTTGGTCAAACCATTTGGGAATTCTACTAACATCGCAAACGTGATCAAATCAACTGCACGAGAAAGCCATGAAGGAAATGTAAGCTCGTTGAGCATAGAATAGAGACGAGTTGAATCCATGATTCTAGAAAGTCTAGTCTTTATGCGACCAATTCGTACTTCTTCGAGAGCTTCTATCCAATCAGAAAATCCTTGAACTGAAATCTCAATATTACTCTCCTTAACACTTATCCGTCTCTGCATTTTTTCACTCATAGTGGGAACCCTCAATATTATGTTAAAAAACAAGATAACCTATGAATTCTTCGGAAAGGCATGCCTTATGTCGACACCATTCCACGAAAATTCTAAGTGTCATTGGTTTGATTTAGCTGAGATTTTATGTGCGTCCGCACCCACGAATGAAGAATGTTTCTTTTACTGTAGGTTTTGTCCAAAGAGCAAAGCTCACAGGATTAAAATGGAGAAGCCATAGATTATTGCAGCTACGTGTGCAGATAGACCCGCAAAATTGGATTCTTTCTCCATTATGGCTTGCTTCCCATTTTGAATAAACTGGGGTGCCCAGTTTTGAATCTGCCCAACATCGGAACAGTATAAACCAGATAACTACGAATACTTGGACAAGATTTCAGGAATCCCCTCATTGAGCATCCAATAAATTCCCTTCACCGAAAATGTCCACTGATTTTCTGATTCGGTGAAATATTCGTCCAAATCTCCTATTCTACCCCTCAATATACGAGACACCGTGCCTTGGTTTAGTTCCGTTTCCTCAACTAGCTCGTTTTGTGTCCTTGTATTGGGATAAGCCCTCAAAAGAGCTAGAACTATCCTATGTCCTCCATCCTCAACGCCCCTAATCCTCCATTCTTCTTCTATTAGCTTCCAGAACTTCCTTACCACCCTGCTTCTTGCACGAGCAATTCTTTGGTTGAGATAACCCTCGGGTGTCTGAAGTGGCTGACGTGTAAGCGGCGGGAGTTCGGGAATGTCATTCAAGGTTTCTAAAATATCTTCTTTTAGCTTGTCCGGGTTAGCTACTTGAGCGGGATTTGACGAGTCTCGTTCATATTTGATTACATGAAAGCTCTTAGTATCAAAAGGCAGCTTCCCACGATCCTGCGCCAACAAAATGAATGGTCTTCCAAACCCCCAAGCAAGACCAGTCTCTAGAAACACATTAGCATTTGGCCCAGACAAATCGGCAATTACGGCTCGTGATTCTTGGATATTGGCACATATTTTGCACCAGATTTCGGGCTTTCTGAAATCTTTGTCAGCTCGAAGGACCGTCCAACTGGGAAGGCCTTCAAGAATCTCATCAAATAGAGTTTGAAGCGACTGATTTTCACAAAATGGCATCAAAACGAATAATTTGTTGGGATCATAGACGATGCTGGCTCCACATTGGCC
>WJIL01000012.1 GCA_014730275.1 Candidatus Lokiarchaeota archaeon
GAAGATAACCAGAACCAAAAGCTGAGGGCTTTAATTTTCAATAATTCATTAGGTTTAGCCTTGGTTGCGGTTTTTCTAAATTCTTCTCTTTATGAGAGATACAAGTTCACGATCCTAAAGAGGGTGTATCTATGTTATTCCAGATTGTGGACTAATCTATCTATGTCGTCGTTGGTGTTGTAGAAATGAGGAGACACTCGAAGACGCCCGTGTCTCACAGAACAGAAAATTCCCTCTGTTTTAAGCTCGTTTTGAAGGTTCTTCAGGTTTGATGGTTGACACGATACGATGGGGGAGTCGTGTTCATCGTCAAAATCATAGAAACTGATATCCTTTTTGTTGAGCTGTTCCTTCAAATAGGAAGCATTGTCTAACGCGGTTTCTTTTCTTGTCTTTGCAGGTATTTTAAGTAGAACATCGAGAGCTGCTGAAAACCCGGCGTAAGCAATGAGCGGGGGGGAGCCCCATTCAAACATACTGGCATCCTCTTTTGGCTGACGTTCCGTATAAGTGAAATCACGATGTCTCTTCACACTCCGCCAGCCGAGAAAAATAGGATTCAAATATTGCATAGTCTCATTCCGAATATATGCATAACCAGCTCCGATAGGTCCTGCAATCCATTTTGTGGCTTGACCGGCGGCGAAATCCACCTTAGCTTCGTCCAGATTGATATCAGCCCAACCCACGGATTGTATAATGTCTGCAACCAGAAAGCCGTCATTAGAATGCACTGCTTCTGCGAGAGGTCGCAAATCACTTCGATAACCACTACCGAACTGGGTATGACTCACCGCAACAACTCGTGTGTTGGAATCAATGAGCTTTCTGAACTTCTCAGTGGGGGCAGCTCCTCCCTTAGATTTCGCAATCCTCAGTTCCACATTGTATCGAGATGCTATGTTCTGCCATGGAATGTAATTCGAAGGAAACTCTAAGTCGCAAATTACTATATTAGATCCAGCCGGGTACTCGATGGAATGACCGAAAGCGTTGAGTGCAGCTGAAGTACTAGGAACAAAGGCGTATTCGGAAGCAGATCCTCCGAGTAGCGTAGACAATTTGGCCTTCACTGCATCATGAAGCTGCTGTGTATCTTCACTAGTCCAGTTTGCTTCGCTTCTGTTCTTCACAAGACGGTCAATGGCTTCCGCGACTGGTACTGAAGGAACACCCGTTGATGCTGTGTTGAGATACGTAATAGAAGAGAGTGTAGGCCATAGTTCTCTAACCAAGTCTTCATCCAGATGAGGCGTCATAGAGAGGTCCCGTTTCTCAATACTGATAAATCTCACTATAGGTAGCCTTCTTGGCCGTTCCGTTATCGGTTCCGAGCGGTGATCATCTGCTTATCAGTTTCGATGGCCCTTACGATTCTCAAAGTCAATATCTCCATTCATTTTGAGCGAGTGAATAGTAGCTGGCAATTCTTTTCTGGATTGTCTCCCAATTTCTTTAAGAGCCTGCAATTCTAAAGAAGAAAAGGTTTATGTCCTTGGAATAAGAAAATTCTCTTACAAGTAGGTTGGGTCCTTATGGAGAAATTATCAGAAAACGCGCGGACGCTGGAAGAGCATTTGCCAAAAGACCTTGAATATATAACAGACAGCACTCTAAGAAAACTGTCTGGCCTAAATGATCCAGAGTATTCTAGCGCAAAAAAGGAACTTGTCAGAAACGGATTGGCGAAGATTGGTCGTGGACGGGGTGGACCTATTAGAAGAGTCGGAACAGCTAAGCAACAGGTTCTATCGAAGCTGCCAAAAGACGGCTCGTTCATATCCAATCATAAGATATACGAATCTCTCGATTTATCTCCAGAGGAATTTTCCGAAATCCAGAAGGAATTAATTGACGAGGGAAGAATAATCGCAGGAAAGGGAAGATATGGCCGATCGGCCAGGGTGGCCGGTTTAACTCAACAAAGAAAATCCGAAGAGCGTGGCGAGCTCGGAGTAAATCACGTCAGCAGGCTGTACGGGCCTGTGAAGGATTACTTCGATAGTAAATGGAGACCTAATTATGAACCTTCACCGCCCAATCTATATATTTCAGAAATTACGGCCACTCAAGCGAAAAGGAATCGTTTACTGACTGTTCCCGATATATCGATTCTTACTATTATGAAATACGATTTTGTTCCAGGGAACCATCTCGAACTGATAACAATAGATGTCAAGAAACATAGTGACATAGGATTTACCGCTCTGTATGAAACAGCCTCACAGAGCCTGTACAGCCACAGATCCTACTTGGTCTTTGAATGGGTCAAAGACAAAGGATTCGAAAAGAATGGTCACATTGCAGAGAACATCCTACGAGAAGCGAAGCGATTCGGTGTAGGTCTCATCCAGATGCGGCCTATTGATGGTGAGGGATGGGATTTCAAAACCGTTCTTGAACCAAGATATAGTAAGCCTGAACCGGGTGAACTTAATTCGTTTATCGATCTGCGATTCAGAGAAGAGCATCCGAGAATCAGGGGTGCATTGGACTAATCTATTCTTGTTACTCGGATTATTCAATGTCTCTCAATTCCGCCCGGGGTACAAAATCGGGTATTCTATATTTAGGAGGGAGCAGACACGGAGGAAATCTACTAGCTGTTCCAGACGGCCTTGAAAGCTCTCATCAGATTTCCACCCATGATTCCAGCAATTTCTTTATCTGAATAGCCATTTTCAGATAGAGCAACAGGGATATTGGGGATTTCAGCTATGCTTTCAAGACCAGTAGGATATTTGAATGTAATATATTTGCCACCCAAATCTTGGCCTGCGCCCCATACACAGTTGTATCTCTCTTCTGGCCAGTTTTCTAGGAGATCGGGGCCAATACCCACATGTTCGGGCCCCGTCAAATCTACAATGTAGTTAATATGTTCAATCAGATTTGACAAGGACACTTTTTTGTCTTCACAAATGAGAGCAGGTAAACAGTGTACCCCTATGACGCCTCCTTTTTCACCGATTTGTTTGATAACATCATCATCAAGATTTCGCGGATGATCACAAAGGGATCTTGCATTAGAATTCGACGCGATTATGGGATCTGTTGATTCCTCCAGGACATTATGACAACCCTTCGGCGATAGTTGAGCAACGTCAATAACGATTCCAAGCCTATTCATCTCTCTGACCACTTCTAGCCCAAATTGGGTGAGTCCCCCCGGGTCTCTATCCATGCAACTATCAGATATCTGGTTTCTAACATTCGCCGTGAGGTGGATGCATCTGATACCTAGTCGATAGAACACCCTAAGCAGACCAAGGTCTTGCCCGATTGGACCTCCACCTTGAAGACAAAGGATTATTCCAAGCTTATCTGTAGATTTTGCTTGTTCAGCTTCATCAATCGTTCTGACAATCATCAAATTGTCATTACTTTCTTTGGCTTCCTCCAACATGCAGTCGACACCATTTAGAGCAGTACCCAGCTTGTCGGTATCCTTGGCCAATCTGCTAAGCGGGAAAGTGGAAAACATCCTTGTGTCTCCACCAACGTGATCGCATATTAAATCCACGCCTCCGGCTCTCAAGGTGGGGAGATGGCGTCTTTTCATAACCTCCGTCTCGCCCCTACTGCGTCTTTCAGCTACGTCAATCAAGTAGTCTGTATGAGCTAGCACTACATAATCATCATGTTTACCTGAACCCGCATTCTTGATATCTTCTTTCTTCAAAGTCATCACCTAATCCGCATATTCAAAAATCTTCATTACTCTTCATCACGGACTGTAAGCAAATCTGCAAGATTAGAAACATCACGCATCTTCTCGATGCCATTAACAGATTCTATTATTTCTCTTCCTTGCTCTTCATTTACAGCCGTATTAGCTAATGTGATAAACTTGCTTTCTACACCTTCTGTCGTCATTCTCTTGGGGTTGTGTACATAGTCACTTTCAAATCGAGTCTTGTCATCGAGCAAGACAATTGCTTGAGCTGCAAAACGGTAATCCAAGCCAAATGCATCCAGCTCAGGGTCAATTACCGTCTCCACTTTTCCGGCCATCTCTCTTAATGTTAGGTCCTCGATTCTTGCTGGAGTGAACTGATTTATGCCAACCTCGCCATCCACTATTTTCGCTGCAACAGAATACTCCATGCTCATTTGAGCTGATGAGATGTTATCATAATTTGTGCCAACATTGTTCTTCAGGGCTCCACGGGTGGTTCTGATTATTACTTTCTCGATTCCATTTGTATCCAAATCGTGTTCATCTACAACTTCGGACAACGCATCAAGCGCTGCGTGGAAACTTGTACATGTGGGA
>WJIL01000013.1 GCA_014730275.1 Candidatus Lokiarchaeota archaeon
GGCAGGCAGTAATTCTTGAGGTGGAAGTCAACAAAGAAGGGACCGAAGAAGGCGGAATTAGCACGAAAAACTGAGTAAACTAATCACCTTGATGCAAAGCGGCTGAACCTCAAAGGCTGTCTCAGAGGTTCATATCCACAAGGAAGAAAGCAATACGGTGGTTTGCTGGAAATCCTTTTCAAGATGTCCTGATAGACCCAACAGGAAACAAATGCTACATGTAGTGATGATTTCGCCACTTCCCCCGCAAGAGACAGGTGAATCTCCATACACTGCAAGGTTAATCAAAGAACTGGTGAATAAAGCCGACCTGAAAATAACGGCCATAGCAGGAGAAGAAGCTGACACTCTTGACAAAACAAATGCGAGAATCGAAAGCAAATCGATATGGGACGGGAGGAACCTGTTCTATCCTCTCACGCTGCTGAAAGAAATTGCTGAAATCCGACCGCATCTTGTTCACGTTCAGTTTGGACCTCATGGAAAAATCTATGGGGGTCTATTCGGTGAACCCATGCTACTACTCTTACTCTTGCTAAGGGCGGTTGGAATCGATACTACGATCACGCTTCACAGTACATGGATGCCACGCCAGGTGGAAGAACGCGTAGAGAAATACGGATTCCTCAGTCACTTGCGTTTTCTGGCTCGTCCAGCATTCAAGTTGTACATGAAACTGCTGAATTGGGGAACGACAAGCATCCAGTTGAGTACCTCGACGATGAACTCTGAACTTAGAAAACAGTTTCTTCATCACTACGAAATTGAGCCAACGAAGGTTCTGGAAATACCGCACCCTTGTCGTGCAGACGTGGAAATCCACGACAAAAGAGAGGCTGCAGAAAGCCTTGGACTGCAGGACAGAGAAATTGTGTTAATTTTCGGTTTCATTCGGGAAGGAAAGGGCATTGAACTGGCCATCCGATCCATGGATAGACTTCGCGACCTGAGACCAGATGCACTTCTTCTTGTTGCTGGTCGTCCAAAAGATAAGGAAGGCAAGAAATACTTGCAAAAACTAAGAGAGCTCACTGATGAACGTGGTCTTGAAAACCACGTCCAGTTTGACATGCGGTTCATACCGGAGAAGGAACTTCCACTGTACTTTTCTGCGGCTTCCGTTGTACTGGTGCCGTATACTGAGAGTGTAGGAGCGAGCGGGCCCATTCACAATTATGCAGCCTATGGAACACCCATTGTTGCAGCCGACGTGGGGCATCACATGAAGGGATCACTAGGGGGCTCTGTTGTGCTATTCGAAGCAGAGGATACTGAGGCTCTTGCAGATGCAGTCAACAGAATTCTGTCAAACAAGGGTTTCGCAAACCAAATTGGTAAGAAACATCGAAACTATGCCAAAAGAGAATCCTGGCCAAAAGCAGCCCTCAGGACCCTCAGACATTATGCAAAAACCCTCAAAACTGAATAGGTCCAAGTTCACAGTAGGTTTAGGCATTGAGGAATCTTTAAGTCAATGCTGTTCCGGTTCAGCGATTCACACGGGAGATACACCTATTGACCAAGTATGATGAACTTCGCATCTCAATCGAGAAAAAGAAAGCGAAAGTCTGTGTTATAGGCATGGGCTACATCGGCCTTCCGACAGCACTGTTCTACGCCAGAGCTGGGTTAGATGTACAGGGAATAGACACGAACGAGGACCTTGTTACAGAACTTGGAGAAGGAAAAATCCGCATGAAAGAAGAAGGGCTGGATGAGCTTGCAGATGAATACTTGGACTCGATTTATGTAACAGCGTCATACGAGTCGATATGCGATTCCGACATCTACGTTCTGTGTTTGCCAAGCCCCATAAACCAAGAAAACAGAGCTGTGCTGAAGTACCTCCAGGATGCTGTGAAGCAACTTGGTCAACAGGTGTGTAAGAGGTGCCTGATTCTCGTCGAAAGTACAGTCCCTGTTGGTGCTACAGAGAAGCTTGCTACACTCTTTGCTGAAGAAAGTGACATGATACTAGATGAGGACTTCTGGGTTGTGCATTGTCCTGAGCGCGTTCTACCAGGAAAAGTCGTTAAGGAAATGGATACAAATCACAGGCTTGCAGGAGGGGTAACCGAGAACTCGACCAAATTAGGTGAGGCCTTTCTCGAAACGGTATTCGATTCTGAATTGGTACATCCCACAACAGCTGCCGTATCTGAAACAGCAAAGCTTGCAGAGAATGCATACAGGGATGTTCAGATAGGATTCGTCAATGAATTGGCCAAGTTTTGCACAGATATGTCCATTGATGTAACAGAAGTAATCAGATTGGCCAATCTACATCCCAGAGTATCGATGCTCAAACCGGGCTTGGGGGTAGGTGGATACTGCCTACCAAAAGATGGGTGGATTCTGGTCGATTCCGCCAGAGAAAACGATTCCGAAGCAAAGGTGATACCAGCGGCAAGAGAAGTCAATGAGAGTATGCCCTCTCACGTATTTCGAAGGATTCAGAAAGTGATTCTTGAGGATTCGACAGTCAAACGCTTCATTGGACTTCTGGGTCTTAGTTTCAAGCCCAATGTGTCAGATACAAGAAACAGTCCATCTGTAGATCTACTCCGACTATTGACATCAGCAGGAGACACGGTGATAGTATACGATCCATATGTTGACAGAGATTTCGGGGTGCAGAAGGCAGACAGTCTCGAAGATGTGATTGAACAATGTGAAATTATCGTGTTAGCCGTTCCCCATGATACTCTCGTTGAAAATCTGGAGGACCAAAACCTAGAAGACATAATTCTAGTAGATCCATGGAACAAAGTGCCCCACCTTCAGGGAAAAGTCGAAAGATATCTGGGCCTTACCGTCTGAGCACTACAGGAGCTCATCTCTAAGAGGTATAAGCGGTCGAAACCCCGACAAAAGGCTACGCTAAATCTTCATCCTCTTCGTATGCGTATTCATAGAGCAGGTAGATTGCTAATATGTTAGGTCCAAGAAGCAAAGGAATCAGGATGAATGACATCGAGTTTATTCGACGGTATTCTGTCAGATACATAGTGTCTATGTTCACCTCAATATATCTGGCCATCAAGGGATATACAACCAATCGAAGTTTGTCTATTCTGACCGGGAATGTCACATTTCTGAGTCTAAACAGCGAGCGTCTCCAAAGAACAGAAGTGAGATTTGTGGGTGAATAGTTTCGGGGAAATAGCGTTCCATTGATTGAGTTTCCACTGGCATCAGATCCTGTGAAGTTAATGGCAACATCGGCATATCGTTCAAAGGTCGGATCCCAGTTTACCAAGATTCTCGCGACAAACTCGTCTTGTGGCTCAACATATGTATATACCTCGCGTTCCCATACAGCCCATGTCCCGGCTAGACTGGATTCATTTTCTACGGCTGTAGCGTTCACAAAGAATTGGCCTACGCCTCCTCTGGCATAGGAGAATATTCTCAAAGTGCCTTCGGGAATGCTTCCGTTTACTTTCAGAGAGGATTCCCAAGGAGTGGTAGCTTCAAACTCATCGTACCATA
>WJIL01000014.1 GCA_014730275.1 Candidatus Lokiarchaeota archaeon
AGCAGCTCCTTGGGTAAGACGCCCTGCTATCTGCTCAAGAGAATCATGACATTTCTCAATAAACAGAATCAGCAATAACGTTAAGAGAGAATCAAGTGGACAGACTAATGATGGTAATGGCGGATATTGAGACCTGGAAGGAGTCTTCGTTCGAAGAGAAATACGGCGCAATGATGGAAGGTATGTCCGAGGAACAACAGAGGAAACGTGCAGAGGACGTACTTCATCTCTGTCGATGTGATAGATGTCCAACAAATACCGATAAAGAGGAACTAGATGCAGTATATTGCACTCTTAGAAAGGGTAAGGAAACTCGTGAGGAAAAGGGATGCCTTTGCGAAGACTGCCCAATCACAAAAAACGATGAGTTTACGCTGAGAATACTACTCCATTCGTGGTTCAGCAGTCCAGCTATCAGATCTGGCAACAGATGACGGGTGCCAGGTGAAATCGTCAGCTCCCTTTTTTCATATGGCTGCGAAGTGAATCCGACAAATAGCAGAAAAAATCTCTCATCTTATGATTCTTCTGGGGGGTATTCAAGACACTTGTTTAATTCGTTCACCCCTTGGGTGCAGGAACCTCGATTTGGTACCGTTCGTTGAAAATCCGATTCATGAACAACCGAGCAACGAAGAAACCACAGATAACCAGACAGAGGAATATCATGATGAAAATAATGACTTGGTAGAAAGCCGCGGCTACAGGGTTCATGCCTCCCGCAATCAATCCACTCATCAGGCCAGGAATACTAGCCAAACCGAGTGCCGCGTATCTATTGAGATTGGGCAAGAAGCTCGCTCGAATTGCTTCTGTAACAGTCGCATCGATTGCCTGCTTAGGTGAAGCACCCAAGGATAGAGCCGTTTCGAGCAGATTTCGTTCCTTCTGTGCGTTGGACCACATCCGTTCAATCACTAGACTTGTTGTACCCATAGCGTTGCCCCCCAGCATACCTCCCATTGGGATAATGAACTCGCCTATCGGTTTGATAACCCCAATAGCGACTGAAATCAACATTACGAGAAGGGTGGGGATGGTGATGCTCGGTACAGCAACCTTAAGCACACCAGGAATTTCATCGAGATTGGTACTCGCAGTGTGACCGGCCGCAATACACATGATAGTCAGTACACCAAAAATCAACCAGAGATTCTGCAATGCAAAGAGCTCGAGCAGTATGAAACCCATGATAATGATTTGTATCGTACCTCGCACAGTGCCAATCAGTAGCTTCTCTTCGATACCAAGCCCCTGCCACCTGCTGATAATCACGAGGAGGGCAAGAAGGACTAGTGCTATGAGGTAACGCTGAGCCGCATCGACAATCTCCGGTGGAATTGAATTGAGGAAATCCAGTATCAGGTTGAAATTGAATTGCATCTTTACTCCCTCATCTCCAATTCAATGACGCGCTCCGTGAATCGTTCCGATTGTTCACGGTTGTGGGTGACGATAAGAACACCAATCTGGCGTTCCTCAATGATGCTGTTTATACTTGCCTCAACAGCAAGAGTTGATTTCTCATCCAGAGCAGAAGTTGGCTCATCAAGTAGAAGCACACAGGGTTCCAATAACAGGGCTCGTGCAATAGCAATGCGTTGCTTTTCGCCTCCAGAAAGATTCTCCCCTGTTCGGTCCATCATGTCAGGATCCAGATTGACCTCTTTGAGAACATCCTCAAGTTCTTCTTCGGGAGCAGAGCGATTATGTATCTTCAACCCCCATAGCAGGTTCTTTCGTACAGTGCCAGGAAACATGCTGGCCTGCTGTGGAACAAGAATCATGCATGTTCGCAGCTCAGTGGGATTCCACTCAGTTACATCCTTGCCCTGAAAGAGGATTCTTCCTGTAACAGGATCTTCTAGATTGTTGGCAATGCGGAGAAGAGTACTCTTCCCCGAGCCACTGGGTCCAGTTATTCCTATAGTTTCGTTTTCGTGTAATACGAAACTCAAATCCTCAAAGAGAATATTGTCATCGTATCTCATTGATACGTCGATGAATTCTAGAACCACATCTGATGACATTTCGCCTATCGCCACATACAAGGACAATTCCAACCAGTACTTATTCCTATTCATACAATATGTCGAGAAAGCCCATTCTGATAGTGCAGGATAATAATCAAATCGACATAGCCAGAACTTCGAAATCTACACATACCTAGATATACTAATCCTAGTGACAAGCTTCGATTTTTTATCTCGAAGACGAACCACGGACAGGTTTACGCGGTCGAAGAGCACTCTGATTGTAGTTTATGCGAAGCTTAGGCAGAAAATACAGTAGCTAGTAGAGCATTTGCTGCTCCGAAGGAGGAAAAAAAGGATGTTAACAATTGGAGAGAAATTCCCGGAAATGCAACTCGATACGACTCATGGCGAGGTGAAGCTACCGCATCATTACAAAGGGAAGTGGTTCATACTCTTTGGCCACCCAGATGATTTTACACCTGTGTGCAGAACAGAGTTCGCGGCTTTTGCCAAAAGGCACGATGAGTTCAGAAAACTCAACACAGAACTCATTGGCTTAAGCGTTGATAGCACAATCAGCCATATGAAGTGGGTCGAATGGATTGAAGACAATCTAGGAGAGAAAATCGAATACCCAGTTATAGGCGACCCAATGGGCACTGTATCTGACACGCTTGGTTTGATTCACGCTCAATCAAGCACAGAGACGGTCCGTGCAGTCTATATTGTGGATCCAGAATAGACCATCCGTGCAATTCTCTTTTACCCGCTTGAACTGGGAAGGAACATGGACGAATTTCTGAGAATGGTGAAGGCCTTCCAGGTAGGTGGCGAATACAAGGCCGCTATACCGGCGAACTGGCCCAACAACGAAATCGTAGGTGAACACGTGATTGTTCCGCCGCCAGGTTCCATGAAAGAGGCCAAAGAGCGGATGAAGGAGTATGACTGCTTCGACTGGTGGCTATGCCACAAAGAAGTCCCCAAGAAAGAAGCTGAAGAAGCAAGGAAATACTTGGAACGAGCTGTCAAAGTTCCCGAATGATTTGAACAGTCTATCAGGAACGAAGGCCTAAGAGGTAACAGGATTAGAAACCAGGCAGAGATTCTCTGTCTGGCCCCATATTTTATCAGGACAACATTTTCAGTGAAAGCGAGGATACACCTTGACTAGGTATACTAAGGGTGCTCAACATGAGCGAAAGGTAAGGGACATCCTTGAGGCCAAGGGGTTCGAAGTTGTTAGAGTAGCTGGGAGTGGCGGAAGAGGTGGAGATCCCGATCTTCTTGCCTGGGATGATGAGCAAGGTTTCAAAATCGAAGTCAAGGCAATCCAGGGATTCACGAGAACCAGAGCACAGAGGATTCTCGAGGAGATGAAACCGGGCACCAAAGCTCACATGACGCCTGTCGTTATCTGGAGGAATTACTCTGTTTACAAGGGGGATGGGCTCTATGATGTTGCGCCCAAGCGCCTGAGATGGCTTGTTGAATCTGAGAGACTCACTGAGCTACGTTCAATTGCAAAGGGGGAACTTCTTACAGATGATATCAAAGGATCCCTGATTAACGCAGTGAGGACCTTCATAGAACGACATGGAAAGGACAATAGAGAAGCTCGTTATGACGGCAGGAAGTACAGGACAGAGTTTGTTCTATCAAAAGAGGGTTTCTTCAACAGCACCCTTTATGGATATCAGGTGTCAATGGTTGAAGACAGCAAATACCTAGTCTTCGTTGAGGAGCAAGAAGAAACGTCTCAGAACAGCTACACATGTTTTCTTCAGCCCAGCTGATTATCCAAGGAGATGAGGAGTAATTCGTTTTCTTCAAAAAAGGCATAAATCATTTAAGTGATGGTTAGCAAATATAGTTAAGAAAGCGGGGGGTCAAAATGGATTGTCATAGTCCTCATCTCAAAGCTTCAACATTGATTCTTTTCATCGCATTCACAGCAATCGGCATTACCCAATTATCAATTCAGCATGATTCTGAGTGGAGTGAGCTGCTGAGAGAAGACCAATCAGACTTCATTCTAACCGAAAGCAATTCCTCCTTCAGCTGTGAATATGTTGCGACGAGAATAACGAATATAGAAATCGCATCAATTACAACAAATAACACACCCATATCGCTTGTAATCATGAATGAAACGAACACGAAACTGTCCATGGATAATGTAACTCGGTTGAGAGGGCTTTCCGTGAAAATGAACCCCCGGCCTCCAGAAGTAATCACTGTTACTGTTTCACGGAAGAGTCAGACAGCAAGCGTGCGGCTTGAAATTCTGATTCTTCAACTAGTGCCACCTCCAGCTGCTAGGGCTACAATGATTCCCATCATACCATCAATAGTCATTATCGGAACGTTTGTATTGGGCTACAATTTGATTCGTTTCCGGAAAGATTGCTGGAATCCATTTCTCATGCAGAAGGATTCACCTTCGAAGCTGGACCAGATTGTACCGTTGGCATTGATAGTGGTGCCGTTGGTTGGTGGAGCAATGGTTAGTCCGTTTCTCAGTGATATTACAGGGAACCAGTATCAACTGATAGAAAGAGAAACTGTTTTGGACCAGCGGAGCATAACAGATACGCTAACTGAAACAGACCCTATGAAGAACTACTCTCTCTATTCGATAGCCGATTCCTACAACAGCTCTATTCAAAGACTACGAATACATTCTTTCGAAGTCGATGATTCACCAATCTTCATGCGCGGAGAATTTGAAGACGAATCGATAGATTTCGTAATAGAATCAACAGTTAATTCTCCCATCTTTTGGTTTGAACCAGACTTTGAAATTGAACCTTCCATTTTGTATTTTGAAAGAATTGAAAGTGATGTGCAGTATTCTTTTGTGATTGACATAATAGGCACTGAAATGGTTCCCGAAACTGATCCTACTGTTCCTTCCATTTTGGCTATCTGTGGGCTATTTATGTTGACATTAGCCACATATAGAGCGTGGAGAATAGAGGACACTCTGAAGAACCATATTGGGACCGAAGATGTGCTAGAGAGTAACCCTAGATAGTGTGGTGCTGAGTGTTCAGTCAACGAAACTGTCATAAGACAGAGATATTGGATTTCCTTTGCATTACATGGGAGACAAAAGTTGTGAGCGATGTAGCTGAAGACACCGAGTTTTTTGATAGCTATGCTGGCAGTAAACCAACTGCTGTGGGAATGATTCTAGCAACTCTCTATGCTGTCTCTGCACTGCTTCCTCTCAGTGGATTCTTTGCGGCTGCAGGTTTCACTACAACCATCAGCTTTGCAATCATCGTGGCACCTCTCATTGGAGTGATTTTGGGACCCTATCGCGGAGGTGCATTTGGACTCATAGCAGGTGTGCTTGCCACGTTTGTGTCTCTGCCGATTGGAGGTGGCATCTATTTGGCCGTACCAACAACCATTCTGGGTCCTGCAGCATCAGGATTTTTCACCGGGCTGGCAAGACAAACGTGGACCGAAGCAAAAGGAGTGAAGATTCCAGGCCCGATTATCACAGCCGCTTATTTGCTCATCGTGGTGTTGCTTTACGAAATAAAGAATCTGAGCGCGTGGTGGTTTGTTCTGCCATACATGCTTGCCGCGGCTGTATCGATAGCATTTCAATTCTATAACAAAGATATAGTTAGAGGATCCGATGAAAAGCCGAATCCATGGGCAATAGCTCTTCTCGCCTTTATTGGCACCATGACGGATTTCTCAATGATGACCATCGGTGCGGTTTATATCCTTGCTATTCCGGCCGACGTATTTGGGTTTGTTATTTTTCCACTCATGCTTCTTGAGAGGTCTGTAGCCACTGTGATAAGCTCTATTTTGCTGATTACCGTATTCAGCATCTTTGGTCAGGAGCTGCTTTTCGGCAAAGAAACTAGCAATTGATCTCATTTGTTTCGTACATAGACAGCTATGATAAAGAGCACAATTCCTCCTAGTACGAGTCTGATACTCCCTGCTACAAGCCCAAATATCAGGGCAATCAGACCTATTACGAAAATACCGAAACTGGCCTTCATACTCGTCACTTCACATTACTATCTCAAATGACCCACTTTTCTATCCAATACGGATTACACTTCGAATAGCACTGCCCTGTAGAACTGAGATTCCTTGTTCAATGCATCGATGCGAGTTTCTTTCTTTCGAAAGCCATGTGATTCGTCCTTGTATTCTACATATTCATGTTTGATACCCTTTTCGTCCAGCAACTTGACGATTTCCTGGCTGACCTCTGGCGTGACTATCTTATCATCCAGGCCTTGGAACAGGATCATGGGTGCTTTGAGATTCTCAATGTTGTTAATGGGCGATCTCTCTTTATACACGCTTTCATCTTCCTCAAGCGAAGCTCCCAGCAGGGAATCCAGATATCTTGATTCGAATTTGTGTGTTAGCTTGACAAGCGTGACTAGATTACCGATGCCGTAGTAGCTAGCTCCAACGCTGAATAAATCAGGGAACATGGTCAAACACCGTTGTACAGCATATCCACCGGCGCTGCCCCCTCGTATTGCGATTTTTGATGATATCATATCTTCTTGCTGTAGATAGTTAATCCCATCGCGAACGTCTTTGGCATCGATTATGCCCCATTTGCCTAGTAGTTTATCTCTGAACTTTCTCCCGTAGCCGGTACTTCCTCTGTGATCAACATCAAAAATGGCATATCCCATCGATGTCCAGAACTGCTTCTCCAATGAAAGTGAAGTCGATGCTCTGGAAGTAGGACCTCCATGGACTTGGACTATCAAGGGAGGTTTGGAGTCGGGTGGAGGACTGAAATTGGGGTTCCGTGGTTGATAGAACATCCCGTATGCATGTTCACCGTCTTTTGTCGGATACTCAATGGGTTTAGACTCAGACACATGCTCTGGCTTCAACGGCATTTTGTAGCTTTCTTTCAGCACACTGACTTGCTCAGAATTCGCATCAAATACAGTCACAGCTGGGGGATGGTCCCCCGAAGCCGCCAGCAACAGGAAATTGGAATCATCGGCCTTCCGTATAATCGACATTGAATCATACGACAGCTCGATATACTCTATTTCCTTGGTATCAAGGGAAATTCGTGTCAAAAAATCTCCGCTCTTTTTGTGGCAAATGGCGTACATTTCATCCCTAGAAAAAGCATACCTGCTGTACCCAAGACCCCACATAGCAGTTCCAAATTCTGCCAATTCCTGTGTGATTGGCTCGATGCTTCCCTTTCTTTGGACGTAGATGTTCCACCAGTTCTTAGGGCTATCTTCAGCGTGACCGGTCTCGTCCATGATGAAGAACAATTGGTCGGTGGGCCCAAACTTGGGATAACAGATTGCTGTTTTTTCATCTCCAGCGACCTTCTCTTCTGACTCTACAGATAATTCATCACCATTGAATTCCGCTTTCCAGAGCTCGGTTCCCTCCCAAGGCATACGAGGGTGATCCCACTGAATCCAAGCAAGCTGTTTTCCGTCAGAGGAAAGTATAGGCTCGCCATAGAAATCACTCCCCGAAACTAGTATGACTGGCTCCTGCGGAAACGATTCTTCAAGACTAATTGCTGCAAGATAGTTTTCATTCTCTTTGTCCTCAAATTCCTTTTCAAAGACGAAAATGAGGGTCTTTCCATCTGGAGACAAGGTTGGTACTGCATATTTTCCCAACGAGCCGTCTTCAAGTCGTTCAGGTGTCAGAGCAACAGGCGCCGAATCGCTGTCGAATTCATATCTGTACAATCGTTGATCCTTGAAATTCGAGAAGAAAACCACATCATCATGTATGGTAAATGCTCTTCCTCCATACTCGTGAACTCTCGTCCTCACATTGAAATCAGATGGGGTGACATCCGTGGCCCCATCCTCTGTTTGTTGTACAACTACAATTCGACCATCTTCGGCCGGGCGAACCTCAGCCCAATATTTCTGCCCTCTGTCATCTGTGAATATGTCCGCGAACTGGATGATATCCATGTAGATTTCTTCAGGGGTCAGAAGAGGGTCCCATAGGCCATACTGACGTGTTTCTTTGTTCATACTATTCCCGAGGTTATATCTCTTGAACCGCATATATACTCCTTACTTTGGGTCTGGGACTGAGACAACTAGAATTAATATATCACCATCTGCCTGGGGGAGACATTCAGATTGAATCACTGGTCTCAAGATGGTCACTATGGCGGCAATTTTGACAACAGCAGCTACTATCTGCTTCATCGCGGCAGCTATTACGGGAATTGCCTTTTTCATTACTTTCAATCATTACCTGCAAAACCACTATTCTCATGCTCTCTATATGTCAATTGCCTGGGGGAACATAATGGTATGTTATGTCCTTCAAGGATTGTCCGAGCTATTCTCCTCTGAGATACTATGGCTTCTTTGCTGCTACGCATATTTGCCACTGGGCTTCGCTCTGGTTATTCTACTAGATTCACTCACGAGGGTTTCCATTGACCCGATCAAGATAGGGATTATCTCCGCATTGTCTGCGGCGGTTCTCATCACCTCCTTTGAAGCAAATTCAGTGGGCACCATAATATTTCCAAATGGCGAACAAGGAATGGTTGCAACGGGAGAATTCCTGATAGCACAGGTTCTTCTGTATTTGGTGGAAGGAGGATTAGCGGTCTACTATACTCTGAAAATCATGCTGAAAGCACCTTCTCAGCTGAGATTTTCTTCAAGGCTGTTCTTCTTTGGGGCTTTTACCTTAGGAATCATTGCTCCAATATCTGTTGGACTTGGACTCAATATGTTGATTCCTGCGAGTGATGCTCTATTCGTTGCTCTCGGTACCCTATTGTGTTCAGTATCGATCGTCAGAGAACCTAAGCTTGCGTATGTCCTACCGTTCAAGGCGTTGAAACTAAGCTTGGTTGAATCCAGTGCGGGTATACCCCTCTTCTCTCATTTCTGGGTACCGGAAGAAGAACTAGGCGATGAAATGCTGCTTTCAGGTTTTCTAAGCGCCATCAGTCAAGGTTTGAACGAAACTCTACATCGAGGCACGATTCGAGAAATTGTCTTGGATGAAGGACTATTGATTTACAGTAGGAGCGATGATTACCCGATTTCCTTTGTGATTGCCGCAGACAAGTCGACTGCACAGCTCAGACATGGACTTGAATGCTTTCACAGAAAATACGTGGATCAGAATGAGCAGTTCCTAGAAGACCCAATACAGAACCAAAATAGACTGCCGGATGCTACACATATAATTCAGGATTGTTTTCCATTTGTTCCAAGCTACAAGTAATGGGAACGAATGCATCCACCTGCTTTACCGTCTCTGAATCCACGGTTTGGTTTGTTGCAGTTAATATATCACCGTCAGCAGGTACTATTGACCATGGTTATCTCTGCGTCTTTTTGCTCGTCGCAAGTCGATGTTATGAGTGATAGCCATGGTCACTCAGATGGAAGGATTTCGGTGCTATAGAAATCAGCAGCCCTATCTAGCAGTTCAATTGGCACTCGGGTCTCTAGGCAGATATTTCTCCTCCCATGAAAAGTGACCTGCCAAAGAAGGAATATAAATTCCTCATCATCTGTTTGATAAATTCGGCGTCAATCAAAGAAAAAATGACACAATCAGTTACATCTTCGGAGGAAATCAACCATGACAATTGCAGCCAAGCATTCCACAACAGGAACAGCTCGGGGAACAATACACGGATCGTGTCGACCCCTTGCGCTCAACTCGATTTCCTGCATCTGTTGCATATCTATCGTATTTTGAGGTTTTGAAATAGTAGGAGTTGGCTTAAACGCCACTTTGAATTCCACTTCTGCCCCGTTGGTGATACCTCCTATGATACCCCCTGCGTCATTCTTGGTCCAAGCTACTTCGCCGTTGATAATCTCAGCTGGATCATTGTGCTCTGAACCTTTCATTGATGCTGAATCGAAACCCGAACCAAATTCGATTCCTTTGACTCCTGGAATGCTGAACATTGCGTGACTCATAACACTCTCAATGGAATCAAAGAAGGGTTCTCCCAATCCAATGGGAACTCCACTTATTCTGCATTCTACGAGCCCTCCAACAGAATCCCCATTTTGACTCGCCTTCATAACCTGTTCTTCCATTTCCGACACAAGGTTGATGTCAGCACACCTTACAGAATTCGAGTAGACATGTTTCCGAATCATTTCATTAGGAATCACCGAGTCTACTGCTACCTTCCCAATTCGTACTGTGTGGGCTAGTAGCTCAATCCCTTCTTCCTCCAAGATGATTTTGGCAATGCTTCCTGCCATAACCAAACCAGCTGTCATTCTTCCAGAAAAAGTACCTCCTCCTCTATGGTCATTATGGCCGTTATACTTGACTCTAGCTGTGTAATCTGCATGGCCCGGCCTCATAATGTGCTTGGTCCTGTCATACCACGAACTATCCACATCTCGATTGGCGATTGTCATGGTTATGGGGGCTCCGGTTGTCCTGCCATCCAATACACCGCTATGAATGCGGATTCGGTCACTTTCCTTTCTAGATGAAGCCAGCTTGCTCTTTCCGGGACGACGACGGTCTAGTTCCGTCTGTATGTCATTCTCAATTATATCCAGCCCTGGTGGGCATCCATCAACCACAACACCAACGCATTCTCCATGACTCTCACCAAATAGCTGGATTCTATATCTTTCTCCGAATGAAAAAGTCACAATTAACCACCGATTCCATTATCATGTATCAATTCTACTCTCCCACCAATTGACCGGATATCAGAGATAAAGCTAGGATAGCTCTTCTTAATGCACTCTACATCCCTTACAACGGTTGTATCATCTGCAACTAGTCCAGCAACTATGCCTGCCATGGCAATTCGATGGTCCCTGTGTGAATCCAGTATTCTGCCCCGCAATCTACTGGGTCCACGAATTGTCATACCATCTTCGACTTGCTCGATATCACCGCCCATCTTTCTCAGCTCTTGACTAATCGATGCAAGTCTATCGCTCTCCTTTAGCCGCAAGCGTGCTGCATTAACTATTCGAGTGGTTCCATTAGCTTGAGTTGCTATGACGGCTAGAATTGGAACCAAATCAGGTACATTCGAAACATCAACAATTACCCCATTCATGTCGTCTTTCTTAACAGAAACATCACTGGCGAATCTGACACATGCTCCCATTTTCTGAATGATTCGTAGGAATTTCGCATCTCCTTGGAGGGTGCGTCTTCTTAGACCAGAGACAGCAACATCTCCTGCTAGAGCTCCGGCTGCCAACAAGAAGGAGGCTGATGAATAATCTCCTTCCACTTCGTAATGCCTGGATTGGTAGC
Source organism: Candidatus Lokiarchaeota archaeon (assembly GCA_014730275.1). Taxonomy (NCBI): domain Archaea; kingdom Promethearchaeati; phylum Promethearchaeota; species Promethearchaeota archaeon. The sequence continues at coordinate 11,259 of WJIL01000014.1, forward strand.
TCTGGTTGCCTGGAACCAGAATCTGGTTCCAGTCGTTAGAAACTCTTGTTTTCACCCCGAACTGATCCATGATTGCAAGACTCATTCTCACATAAGGCTGAGATTCTAGGTTTCCTTCTATTCGAATGGTGGTGGATTCTCTTGCTTTGGAGCAGGCAAAGAGGAGAGCGGTTATGTATTGCGAAGAAATATTGCCCGGAACAGTTACCTTACCACCTTTGATGAATCCCCTACCCAGAATCTGGACTGGCGGTCTTCCGGCCTTACCAAGGAATCGTGTATTAACGCCTAACTGACGTAGCGCACTGACTAGGGGGCCAATGGGTCTTTGTCGTAGGGTTATATCACCGGTCAAAACACATTTTCCGTCTACTAATGCTGATAGTGCGCAGAAAATCCTAAGTGTGGTACCTGAACCTTTGCAATCCATTTCTGAAGCAGGAGCCTTGAGTTGATTGGGTCCTTTGATTCTAATCGTCGTATCTTGCTGAATGTCAGCCCCCATCATTTCACAGATTCTCATTGTTGCTTTTGTATCATCGCAATAGAGCGGGTTCGAAATAGTGCTAGACCCATTAGACAGAAGTCCACATACAATCGCACGATGAGTGTAGCTCTTGGATGGTGGTGCAGCAGCTTCTCCAGCAATCACCGATGGATGAACAACAACTCTCATAGTTTCAACCTCTCAACGATTATGTATACAGCTTCTTCCACATTCAATTCATCAGTCCATACTTCAACGTCCATCATTTCTGTGTAGATTTCATTTCTCTTATTCAAAATCGACTGGACTCTTCTTTCAAGGTCGCCTTCCTCCACGTTGAGTAGTGGTCTTGTTGCCGATTCAGAAGTTCTTGCAACAATAGTGTCAGCTGATGCCCTTAGCAATACAACAGACACATTCTCCTCTATTAGCCGACGATTTTCGGGTGTAAAGGGTGCTCCACCTCCAAAACTGATTACCGTTGTTTTGAGACCGCAAACTTCTTTGATAACATCCGATTCCAGCAGACGAAAAGTGTCTTCACCTTCTTCTGAGAATATTTGAGAGATTTCTTTTCCAGCACGACTTTCAATAATTTCATCCGTATCACAAAATCGCCAACTCAGAACATCAGCCAAGTGTCTGCCAATCGTTGTTTTGCCTGTGGCCATGAAGCCAATCAGCCCGATATTCATCTGCTTCGGATTCATTGGGATTCAGCTTCCAATTTCTTGAGTAGTTTATTTCTCATCACATCAACAGGTGGTTTCAATCCGGTCCACTTCTCAAAGGATATAGCTCCTTGTTGAATCAAAAGAGCAATACCATCTACTGTCCTGCAACCTACGTTGTTGGCTTCTTTTAGTAACCTGGTCTCTACGGGGTTATAGATCAAATCCATAACCACCAAGTCATCACGAAGTAGCTCTTTCTTGATGGGTGTTTCACCAACTGAATGACCTTTCATACCGACTGGTGTGCAATTCAGAAGTAGGTCGTACTCGCGAAGGGAATCTTCTCTGACGGGAAAAATGGCTGCTGCAAGAGAAGTAGAAAAAAATTCTTCTAAGTCCTGTACTAATTCCCTTGCTTTTCTGAGTGTGCGATTGTAAATGAGGATGTTCCCTGCCTTAAGACTGGAAAGTGCATAAACTACGGATCTTGCAGCTCCGCCTGCGCCTAGGACCACAGCGGAAGCGCCTTCAATTTTAATTTCAGATTCTCTAAAGACACCGAGGAGACCAAGCATATCTGTGTTGCATCCTACAACCCTTTCATCTTCACGATATAGTGTATTTACAGATCCAATAGACTCTGCCTGCTTGGTCACTTCTGACAAGTGAACCATGATACGCTGCTTATGTGGTATCGTTATATTCGCACCTTCAAAATCTCCCACCTCAATAGAGTCTACGAAACCAGCCAATTCATCACTCCTGAGTGCCAGAAGACTGTATTCATATTCCTGTTGCAAACCAAGAGCCCTGAAGGCTGCATTGTGCATGAGAGGGCTGTAAGAGTGCTTCACTGGATTTCCTGCAAGTACAATACTTTTCAAGTGAGAACCTCCAGTACATCTCTCATTATTGTTTGTGGAATCTGCCCTGGAGCAGCCTCGCTACCATAATCATGTGAAACATAGGCGAAAGGAGCGCCCAAGAACAGAGAAAACACCCGCGTGAACTTGCCAAGACGGTCCATAGCAAATGCAATCAAGGGTATCTCTGGTTTTACAGTTGGATGATACAATTCCAGCGTACGAAGGCAATCGCTCAAAGAGGTCGGTGCGGCAACTATCTTTATGATATCTGGTTGTGCCTGTTCAATCTCTCTGAGGATTTCCTGAAATACCAATTCTGAGGGTGTTGAGTTCCAATAATGTTTCGATATGATAAGGCAAGAATCTGTATCCCTTGTGTTTTTCTTGACTGCTTCGAGTAATAGCTTCGAGGTTTCTAGTTCTACATCGATATAGGAAGCTCCAGCAGAAAGGGCCTTAGCCAGATAGTCAATTCGATCTTCTTCCTGTCCATCAAACAGCCCACCAAATTTCAAGGGTCTACATGTCGCGATAATAGGCTTTGAAGAAACATCATAGATGTTCTCTAGCTCTTTGATTTGGTCCATATAGTCCATCCGATGTTCAATCAGATCCCCTTTGCAAGAAGACATCATGTTCATGCACTCCTCTGGAGTTCCCCCCGTGATGGAAACACATAGATTCTTGTTCATTTGTTATCTCACCCTATGTATTCACACTATGTAGTGCCTTGCTCTCCACAGGAACGCCATCATCAGTTTCCCCTTGTCTGATATTGAATTGTCTTTGAAGGATATCTCCTGTTTCGATAGTTCCCATGAGTTCCTTAAACATGTCAAGCGTCAGGGACTGTGCACCATCAACAAGAGCCTCTTGCGGATTGGGATGCACCTCCACCATGATCCCATCAGCCCCCACGGCTAGTCCACCTAGAGCCAAAGGAATCACTAAGTCTCGATTCCCAGCGGCATGGCTAGGATCAACAATTAGTGGAAGATGTGTCATGGTCCTCAGAACCGGTATGCTACTCAAATCGAGTGTATATCGTGTGTGGTTACTATGTGTTCTGATGCCTCGTTCACAGAGGATAACCTTGTGGTTACCTTCCGACATTATGTATTCTGCGGCAGCAAGAAGTTCAGTAAGCGTTGCCCACATACCACGCTTCAGCATCACAGGCTTTCGTGATCTTCCTGCTCTTTTGAGAAGTGCATAATTCTGCATATTCCTAGCCCCTATTTGGATAATGTCAACAACCGTTTCCACTGCAGGAAAACTTTCTGTATCAAGAGCCTCTGATATGATTGGTAGACCGGTTTGATGTCTAGCCTCCTCAAGTATCCGCAGGCCTTCAACCCCTAAGCCCTGGAACGAATAGGGTGATGTACGCGGCTTAAATGCGCCACCCCGGAGTATATTGGCCCCCATACCTTTCACGGCTTCCGCGGCACCAATAATCTGCTCTCTAGATTCTACTGCGCAGGGTCCAGCGATGATTATTGGGCGATCTACCCCAATTTCTATGTCTCCGACAGCAATAGAGGTACCTTTTGGGTTGGATTCAATATCAGCGAGCTTATACGGCTTGGTTACCAAAATGACTTCCATTACACCCGGTAGTCCTTCTAGCCTTTGAGCATCAGCTGTTTCTACCTTTCCTGTAACATTGATTACGGTACGATGTACTCCAGGATTTGTGTGTCCTTTGTAACCCAATTTCTCAATAGCATCAATTGCTTCATTCACTTGTAGTTCCGTTGCGTTTCTATGCATCACTATTAGCAATTCTATTCTCCACCATTAGATTCTAGATAGATATCCCATCCACCACTTTCATCTCCACTCGCCCTAATTCAACAAGTATGGGGAGTGAGAGCCCTCCATGCCTGACCTTTTTGTCCTGCTTCATTACATCCTTGAGATCCTCTTTGGACAATGAAGAAGGAATGACGGTAGGTAAATCAAATGAGCACAACAAAGATTCTAGCTCCTCTAGAAATTGGTTATCTAGAGCATCAATTCTTACAGCGTAGCGTGCTTCTTCTAACATTCCGATGGCGACTGCTTCGCCATGTGAGATACTGTGTTCTGAACAGGTTTCGATGGCATGACCAACGGTGTGACCGAAATTCAAAATCTGTCTCGTGCCATGTTCAGTTTCGTCTTTCTCCACGATCCGAGCCTTGTTTCTCAAACACCGTTCCACAATGGTCGTAATTGTTTCCAGGTTTCTCTGAATAATTTCATTCCTTTTTTCTTTCAGCATCTGTAGCAACTTGGGATCCATAATGATGCTGTACTTGATTACTTCTGCAAGCCCAGTAGCATAGTGATCATCAGACAGGGTTCTTAGAGTAGCCACATCTGCAATGATTCTATGAGGTTGGTAGAACGTACCTACCAGATTCTTACCCCACTCTAAGTTCACCGCCGTTTTCCCCCCTAGAGAAGCGTCAACCTGTGCTAGAAGAGTAGTTGGTACCTGTAGTAGCTTCATACCCCTCTTGAATGTAGAAGCTACAAATCCAGCAAGGTCTCCAATGACTCCACCACCGAGAGCAAGAATTGCATCTGATCTAGATCCCAAATTCTCTCCTAGAAAACAATACAGATTTTGAGCTCTATCCAACGATTTAGTGGATTCACCGGACGGGAGAATCTTGGTACTAATTTCAATCTCTGAATTTTGAAGAGCTTCCAATACAGGTTTCAGATGAATATTGGATACGATGTCATCTGTCACTATGAATACTCTATCCGTTTCTTGATCTAGAATTTGATCCAGTATGGGCAAAAGCGCGTGTCCTACGTGAACTGGATACTCCCTAGACTTCGTTCTTACGTGAAAAGAGGTTTCCATTATCTCTTCCCCTCCGGAGCCTTGTGTTGTTCCATGAAATCCAGGATATGATACATATCGTGATATGCTCTAGCTGAATCCATACTCCTTTCGAGAGCAGCTTTGATGCTCTCATAGGATTCCTGAAATCCAGCTTGATCCCACTGTATGAGGGGCTCCAGCAAGCTTTCAATTCTGGAGGAGAGGCTGGTCAGGATATCCATCGCATACTTATTCAATCTGTGAAGATGATAATGCAAGTCAGTAGATTGGGCCATAATACTTCCAGTCAATACAGTCTGAATTTCGAAGGTTGTTCCACCAATCTGTTTCAACACTTGGACATCTTCTTTCGCCAGTACTGAAGCCAGAACCATGTTCATGAAATATGGCAGTGAGAGGGTAAGAGCCATTATTTGGTCATGGCGGTCTGCCTCGACAGTGATGATTGCAGTGTTTGGGAACAAGCTTTCCACTACTTCTTGTTCGTTCTCGGAGTCAATTATTGGAATCAATAGGATTTTCTTACGCAATGACTGAGCTCCAGGTCCAAACATCGGATGAATACTTAATGGACGAATGTCATGGTTGGTCAATTCTTCGAGAGCATCGACTAAATTCATCTTTAGAGAAGATATCTCACACAGGGTAGATTTTCTTTTCATGTGCGGGATTACTTCCCGAATGACACCCGCAGTTTTATTCATGGGTACTGACACAACAACCAGTTCTGCGTTATTCACTGCCGTTTTGTTGTCAGACGTTACCCTGATATCACATGACTGGGGAAGCTTTCCCAGTTCCGGAGTTTGCGGATCAGATATGACCAAAGAACGGTTTTGTCCTGCAAAATGTCTGGTTAGCCAACAACCCATATTTCCGGCTCCGCCAAGTATCGCTATTGTCATTCTAACATCTCTCCAATTCTACGAACAGCTTCAATCAATACTTGCTTCTCTTGGCACAGAGCGATTCTGAAAAACGAAGAATAGCGGCGCCCATAGATTGTCCCTGGTACAATACACACCCCCTTTTCTTCAAGCAAATGCTCGGCAAAATCCACACTATCAAGTTCTTTATTCTGAAATTGTGGGAAGAAGTAGAATCCTCCGTCTGGAGGATAGAAGGAAACAGGCAGTTCTTTGAGCAATCCATTCATCGCTTTGGATCGTGATTCAATTACCCCCACGTTGTGTTTCACTTCATCCTTGCTATCTAACGCACCGAGACCAGAATACTGTACAAACTCTGGCACGCTAGTTAGTAGTAACCCTTGCAGCTTTGCCATCATATTGATTGTCTTAGTATTTGAAATAGCGAATCCCAGTCTGAAACCAGTCATTCCATACGTCTTGGAAAATGACTGCACACAGACATAGCTGCACTTTGGGTGCTCTAGAATACTTGTGTAATGAGATTGAGTGAACCTTGAGTATACTTCATCGCTAAGTACAAAGATATCATGATCATTGGCAAGACCCACAATTCTCCTAAATACCGACTCATCCAGTACTTTTCCAGTTGGATTGGAAGGACTGTTCAAGATAATAGCCTTAGTTGTAGGATTAATCTGTTGTTCGAGTTCACTTATCTCTGGTTCCCAAAAGTCCTCAAGCTCAGTTGAAAGGGAAACAGGACGGCCACCTACCTCGGTAACGAATCGGGAGTATGCGGGATAGGATGGCTCCAGAATTATGACTTCATCACCAGCTTGTACAACTGAAGATACTGCTAGAAAGAGTGCTAGCCTGCCTCCAGCTGTTACTATGACCTCGTCAGCTGAAATCTGTCTAGAATATCTCTGATTGAATACATCAGCAATCTTCCTTCTGAGTAGAAGGATTCCTTGGGATTCTGTATAACCCACATCACCTCTGCTCAAGGCCTTCATGAGTTTTCTTCTTGCTTGATTTGGAGGGGCAAAATCAGGCTCCCCAACCTCAAGATGGAGAATATGCTTTCCAGCATTGTTCATACGCCTTGCCTTAGAAAAAATCTCAGCAACACTTGGGGGAGAATTAACTGGGTTTCTTTCCAATTGGACTTGGACAGACTCTTGGATTAGCTGATTGAGTATTCTCAGGGCAAATCTGGCATCGAGATTTCGCCCACTGCACATTTCAATGACGTTATTCTGAAGGTGCCGCTCTACATCCCTGTTAATTACGGAGATACCCTCTCTTTCCTTCTCTTCAGAAACCTTCCGAACCAGTGAAAGGCGTTTATCAATTAGGGAAAAAATCTCATGCGTTGTTCGCTCTATTTCCTTTCTAAGGGAAGAAAGTCGTGAATTACTTCTCATGGGTTAGTATCTCAGCTCCCTGTCTATTATCCAGAATACGGCTGGTATAGACAGTATAGCTGAGATAGTCAAGTGCGCCTGACCTAGAATGTAGTCGATGTGTGACCCTTGTTTGTTGGAGAGTTATGGAGTTGACTTTTGATATCATCGGAAAGCACCAGAAAGAATCTACCTTACAACCAAATGAAATGGCTGGTCGTGATCTCTCGGTGTTATGCACCATAGCTATAAGAACCACTATACAGAACGGGCTGTCCCGTCGAGTATAGCCAGATGGTTCCAATTAGATGCATTGAGAGATTCACTAATTCAATTTCCCATACTTGTATCTTTTATACTTTCTCCCTAGAAAGGCCCTGTGTAAAAAGTCATACCAACGTATCGGAGTGATTCATATTGTTGTTCCTGTTGTCAGGATACGTGCGTTTGAATAGCGAATTGACAGCTCATTTGAGCTTCTCACAACAATTCCGCCTACTTTTTCCACAGAGCCTCTAGAAAACCTTCATCAGTCCTTTTGCATACATTTTCAGCATAATCCAAGAATACCGCATTATCAAACAATCTTGGTTCCATTTACAGATGCATCAAAACAAGCCGAACAGCGCGGAGAGACATTTCAAACGGCATCGTGGGTAGACTCATTTTGTCATTCTCAATTGCCTGTTCAGGCATACATGGAACATGAATGAAGCCGGCTTTGGAATCGTGCAATCCTCTGTCAATCATCTGGAGAACATGGAATAGAACAAGATTACAGCCATAGATTCCAGCATCATAACTGATGTATGCGGGAATCCCGTTTTTTCGAAGTAATGAAACAAGCTGAGCCAAATCAAGATTCGAAAAATAGGCTGCAGGCGCGTCGGAATCGATTACGTCAGTTGAAGGCTTATTCCCATAGTTATCTTCCCGCTTGGTGTTCACTGCATTTTTTGCAAGTCGCTCAAGCGAGATGGCAGCTCGACTTGCTTGCCCCATACAGAGAATCACGTCAGGTTTTATCGAGGTTACTAGAGACTTGATTCTCTCCGGCACGAATTTGTAATCCAGCGGCAATTCAACACCTTTGACGACGTAGCTTCCAGTATCCTGCCCGTCTAATTCTTTGGCAATCTCTGCCGATGGATTGACTGAATATTCGTCAAATGGCTCATATCCTGTGACTAGAGCAATTGGTGAATCAGGAGACATACTAATCTATGATTTAAATCAAGCATTAAACGGTTACTCTCTTCTGACCTGTATATCACTTTCAGATTGTAATCGCACGAATCACAAACCAGCTGCCCAGACCTATCTGAAAGAGGCCGATTATCACATTTATGAGATTGATTCCACGCCAAGTCGCTTTTTGAGCAGCTGCATCCGTTGTTACAGCCAGAAATCCTCCGAATATGAAATCAGTAGAAATGTGTGTTAGGTAGATCAATGTACCAGCCAACAGGATGGTGCCAAGACCGACACTGAGCTCGGAAATAAGCATAGATACGTTAGCTACACCCACAGCAAACCACCAGAGCAAGAAATATGGTGAAAAGATGCTAACTACAATCCCCTGAGCTGTTGCCTCGATGGCAGTAGAAGCAGTATCGTTATTCTCTTCGGTTTTGCCTGGATTCTCCTCTTTTGCCCGATAGTCACGTAGTGCTAAACCCCCGTATGCTACAATCACAATCCCACCGAAGAAGAGCAGCATATCAATAGCGAAGGGCGTTAGGGAAATCATCTCGACACTGATAGCTAGTGCGAATACAATACCCAGCTCGACCAGCGCATGCCCAACCATTGGAAGTATGCCGTAGATCTTACCCTTCTTCGTTGCCTGCATAATCACAGCTGCGGAGAGGGGGCCTGGCGCCAGTGCCCCTGTAAGCGAGAGCAAGAACCAAGCCAGAAGAATTTGAAATATGCTCACAGTGGCAACTCCTGTCATACCTCCCCTGTTTAAATAGAAAACTCTGACGATATGGATGCGCCATAGTTGTATTACAAATCATACAACACGGTGTCTCAGACCCTCTAGAACTCCTAATGGATTTCTGGGTGAGCCAAACGCATTCGCTCAAGAGTGGTTTGGCTATGAAACAGGTACAAGTCTTCCTGCCCTTTGATAAGACCGTGGAAGTCTGCAACTGTTTGGTAGAATTCCCCTACTGGTCATGAACATAGTTGTGATAGATGTAGCGACCACCATCATGTTTCGGATCAAGAAACTGACAAGAATCTCGGATAAATCGGAAACTTGGAGGTATGTAACCACTTTCAAGCAACCAGAGAGAGCAAGTCTCTATCACAAAGAGGAAAAAGGAGAAAATATGGCAAAGCAAAAACCTGAAAAGGAACAAAAAGTTGACCCTCACACATAGGAAAGTGAAGCAAAATAAAGCCTCATAAGCCTCCTTTTGCGCATTTATTTCAAATGGAAAAGTGCTTTAAGCGACCACGCAGACACGATGAAAAACAAGGCGTACGGGCTACCTAGAGGTATGAGCTGAATGGAACAGGAAGAACAAGAAAATTCAGAAGTCAAGCGAGAGGTAGGCGTTTATACTCTGATCGCCATAGGCGTAGGCGGGACGTTAGGCGCCTCAATTTTTGCAATACTTGGATATGCTGCTGGAATGGCAGGCCCTTCTGTGGTGCTTTCATTTCTTATTGGCGGTCTCCTCACCGTTTTGGTAGGACTAACCTACTCCGAGCTTTCATCCACCTTTCCAGAGTCCGGCGGGGGTTACACTTTTGCCAAGAAAGCGTATGGCGGATTACCGGCATTTCTAACAGGTTGGCTTATGGCCTTCTCCAATATCGTATTTGGTGCACTTAGCGCACTTGGTTTTGCCCAGATCATTGGTTTCGTCGCTGGGATACCCTATATCATGCAGATTCCAATAGCACTTGCATTGTTGCTCCTATTCACCGTCCTGAATTTCCGAGGGATTGAAGAATCGGGGCGAACGCAAATTATCCTTGTTGTAGTCTTAATTATTGGTTTTGCTATATTCACCGGCATAAGTGCGTTTTTCGTGTCTGAAGCAAACTTGCAACCATTTATGCCAGCTGGCTGGCCAGGTATAATCGAAGCAACATCGTTCACATTCGTTTCCTATTTCGGTTTTGAGACAATTGCAACAGTAAGTGGAGAGGCAAGTGAACCGGGTAAGGATATTGCAGTTGCCACAATGGCTTCAGTCCTGATATGCACTGTTATTTTCGTTTCCATTGCATGGGTTGCAATCGGAGTTGTTGGCGGAGATGCGTTAGCAGCAGCAGTCTCTCCATTGATGCTTGTAGGTGAAGAAGCATTTGGCCTTGGAGGAATCGCTCTAGTTGGAGTTGTTGGAGCAATCGCTACGCTATCAAGTTTGAATACATCCCTACTGGCCTCATCACGGATTGTATTTGCCCTGGCAAGAGATGGATTCATGCCAGATCGGGTCTCAAAAACAAACGAGAATGGGGTGCCAGTAGCCGCTTTAATTCTTGCCGCTGCACTCATGGCGGTTTTCGTTTCCACAGGCGTTGTAGAATACGTTGCACATGTTGCAGACTTCAATCTATTTGTGGCGCTTATTCTCGTTACGATTAGTCTCCTCTTTTTAAGACGGAAAAGAGCAGTTTTGGAAAGACCCTTCAAGAGCCCACGAATCACAGCCCCTCTGTCCGCAATAGCTCTTGGATTTTTCCTACTCTTTCTCAACAATGTAGCCATTGCTACAGGAGTAGCAATCGTATTTGTAGGTATAATCATCTACCTCATGAAAATCACGCCTAGAGCAAATAGAGCGCTCACGCTTGGAGGAATCTCAGGAGCTGCTGGCTATGCGCTGTTATTTGTAATGTGGATCGGAGATTGGAGTCTAGTGTGGAATACTGGAACCCTCGAACTAGAGCTAGCACCGTTTCTTACAGTTGGCTCTGTGGCTCTGCTTTTCACCAGCTTGCTGTGCGCAATTCCCCTAGGCAGATTATTTGTAGGTGATGAATCCATTGATCCAGCATCTCCAACCCTTCATCGAGTGAAAATATTCGAAGACATCATTGCAGCAATAACGATTATCTTTGGAGTATTTGCTCTTGGTGCCTTCTACATCGTGTTCCACGGAGGCGTCACTTTTCCAGCAATGGGCGAAATGGCAGTTGGATATAGACTCCTTCTAATCCTATCGTTAGTGGGATATGCCTTTAGTGCTATTATTGCAGGAATAGTCCTTTGGCAGAGGAAATATGCAACTATGGAGGAATAACAGAAGCGAGGAGAGATGAGTATGAACAATAATGAAATCAAACAAACAGAAGATGAGCTTAAGCGTTTACAGAATAAAACCAAGAAGCTCGAACGCGAATTAGAAAGCAAAGAGTCCGAAATTGAAAAAGAGACCAGAGAACGAATCGCTGACCAGCTAAGAGATATGGGAGAAGAAGAAGCAAGCCTAAAAATACACTTGCAAGACCTTCGCAAAGCTCCCGAGTCAGGTCAAAAGATCAGAGATCGTGTAGATAATCTCAGAATGGAACTTGAAAAGTTAGTGACCGAAATGAAAGACATGGTGAAGCAAGAAGAGCAAGACAAAGAAAAGGAAGCCGAAGAAACTGAGGATTCTCAAGAGGGGCAAGCTGAAGAAGATACAGAAAAGGAAGAAGAAGCCATAAGCTCAGACGAAAGAGCGGCACTAATTGATCAGAAATGCGAGAAAGCAATGAGTATGCAAAAGACCTTAGAGGATAGAATAAAGCAATTTGACAGGATAGATAGAGAGCTATCCACAAAACTCGAAATTCTCGAATCTCGGAGACTGGTCAAGTCTATACGTGTCTGGTTTGGGGGTTTCATGATTTTCATTGGCGGAATGGTCATAACAGCCGGCCTCCTTCTGACCCTTTCCACCGAGGAATTCCCGTTCCTATATTCGATGTTCGATGATTTCTTCAATCCCATGCTTGTCTTCATGGGCATCGTTATGGTCCTTTCCGGATTTCTGCAACAAGCATAAACCAAGGGACCATGTCGAACCCCCTTGGTTCATTAGACGGCTAGGGCTTTGTCAAATATCTTAAAGTAGGACAGTATACGGAAAACAAACAAAAAAGGCTCAGAGCAAATCACGACAATATCTAGTAGAGCTGATACTATGAGCGAAGAATCTTCTGAGATCTTTCTACCCCGTATAACTGAGCTCATTCATATTTATTGCAAGAAGCATGCCGGTTCAATATCGGAAGAATCCATTGAAGAATTCAAGATGATCATGCAGATTCTTCAAGATGATATCGAGGCGATTACCGATTCATATCCAAGGGAATCCGCTCAATTCTTCCAAATACGTTCCACGCCATCCAAAATTGAGCAAGCTTTGGACATGAATAGGCCTACGAAGAGGATGATATACAATACCCTCAGGTCAGTCATGATCGCACTTTACGTCGGTGGCAAGAAGCAAAGCCAAGAGGAGTATGACCAATCAGAGTTTGCAGAGCTGGAGCCAGGAACCCGAATGGTTGGATTCAAAGCGTTAGCAAATCTAGCAGAGCTGCTTCACAAGAAAGCTGTTGAAGGAGATATTGCTCTTCATTAGCACCCACAGCTCGGTTACCATCTCATTAGACAGTCATAATGAATAGCGTTGCAGTCATTCTCGGTGAGAATCATACAAGCCGATATTTTCACGGTGCCAATCGAGTATTGCCCCGATATCACGACATTCTAAATTCCTCTCGCTGTTAAGAAGGGTTAACAAGTTAATCTAATCAGAGAGGATGGCAGTAACCGATGAAGAAAGGAAACAAGAACAAGCTCATCAAGGGTTTGACTGAACACGATGTACTAACCTGGGAAGAAGAAAAGATGAAATATCAGAAGAGGATGGGTCGAAAAGTTACTGATCTTGAATTCTTCAGGTACTTGTTAATGTCCTCATCACGGCCAGTTATTTCCTCAAAGGAGGGCGTCAGCTCGAAGTCACTTACGGGTGAAGGGCCGATTTATGATAAGAAGAAGGAGCTGTTACGACCATACAGTACCCATTCAGATGAGTTTGAGAACACATCAGCACCACAGGAAAGCAAGAAGGGGTCCTGAGCTCCCGACCGAGACTAGGGACCATTTGGTCGCAACCTTTATAAGTGAAATCTGATAAGAAATGGATGGAAGAACTGAAGGCAGAACAATTGACGGGTACGAGCATTTCTCAGTTCTGATAGCGACCTTACTTATTCCCACCTAGAAACCAAACGCAGTAGATGAGCTTAGGTAAGGACAAAAACAGAATCTGAGTTGAGTAAAGACCCTTCAAAGACAACATAAACGCAGGTGATGAGTGATGCCCAGGAAGGATGCTGGTGAGCTCGATACGTTATTCAAAGCATTGGGCCACATTACAAGACGTAGAATCCTACGACTTCTTGCCCGAGGACCACGATATCCATACGAACTAAGCAAGTTACTAGATGTAAATCGCCGCGTTGTCCTCAAGCATCTCGAATCGCTAGAGAACGCAGGACTCGTTGAACAACAGCCGGGCGAGAGCGATCTTGGACCTGACAGGATATACTATCATCTGAAAATGGGGTTTGGTCTATCGACAACAGTACTTCCTGATTCATTTCTCGTAGAACTCAAACGTTCCAGCAAGGAAATCTATCCCCTTGAAGAAGAACCAAAGCGTGAATCCAAAGAAGCAGATATAGAAGAAATAGAAAGGCTTCTTTCTGAGTTGGGATCTATTAAGCAGAAGCTAGATGACCTTGAAAAGAGGAAAATGGAACTGGTCAAGGAACGTGGCAAAATCGTACGAAAGATTGATGCAATCATGGAACAATGTAGATTGAGTCGGGAAGATTGCAGACATCTAAGAAGTCTCATTGACCCGGTAATCGCAAAAGAATATGGAAGAGCACGACGCGCTCAGTCATGGTCTGAGGTATTTGAAGAAGCCATGAAGATGTTTCGAAGTATGTTTCCTGACGAACAAGATGCACAATGATAAGTCCATTTGTCTTCAGAATGTGTTATGAATTATTTCTGCGAATGCAATTCATTCGTAATAGTGTTTCTTGCCCGTAGAAAGAAATAGTGTATGAATTGTCCCGCGAGATGCGGGACTTTTCTTTTTCTTTGAAGTTGCTCTGTTTGAGAATCAACGACTGATTCATTATGCAGCTACCAGTTCATATTCACATGCCATTGGGATATCTTTGAATCTGACATGATAGGTACATATTCAATTGGATTTGAAGGCAAGTCCACAGCAGAGGATTTGCGTATTGTCAAGTAGTGTTTTCCTCTAGAAGTCGATAGGCTTAGAATACCCTGAGCCAAGGAAAATAGCTGATTCATGATGATTTCGTCAGCCGTATCCATATGTATCAGGTAGAATTCTTTTGATCCTCTCTTGGTGCTTTCCTCTACGCTCTCTTTGAAAAACTGCACGACATCCCGTGGGAGGAAATCGATGAGCAAGGGGGTCAAACCCTCAAAAATTACGATTTCTGGCCCTAATACATTCCTCAGCTCTCTCAGCATGATGTTGATTTCATGGAGATGAGGCTGACAGCTATGCTTCCCGAGCGAGTCCTGACCATATGACGTTTCAAGAATGTGGAACAAATCGCTTTGCATAGATGAGAGCTCTTCCATGAGCTTCCGATTCCTCGCCTCGGTAACTACTTCAAGAGTATTCATGCCAATCTCAAGGGCTTTTCGGATGAGAGTGAGCATGAAAAGATCATAGTGACTATCCTGTGCTGCACTTACAAGAAAAACATAACCCGGTGGTGGCTTAATGAGAAGATCTTCAATTATTCTTCCGCCATACGCACGATCACGGGTGTCGTCCATGTTTGTGACCAACTCAGGTTTCTTCAATTCCCAGATGTTCTCTAATCAGTTCCACCAGCTCTTTTCCTGAAAAAGGTTTGATGATATAGTCATCACCGCCAGCGTCCTTTCCCCGTGCAATATCTCGCTTCAGGCCCTTTGCAGTGAAGAACAGAATAGGAGTGTCCTTGAATTTCTCTTTTGATTTCAAAATACTACAAACCTCGTAGCCATCCATTTTCGGAAGCATAACGTCAAGAAGGATAAGATCAGGTTCGGTTGCTTCTGCTATTTCCAACGCTTCTTCGCCATCAAAGGCACATTCCACGTTGAATCCATGTCGTCCTAGGAATGTCTCTGCTAGCTGAGTGGTAACGGTTTCATCGTCGACGACCAAAATCGTTGTATCCATGGTTAATCTATCCGTCAGTTTTCATTCTATAGGTATTAGGCTGTAGTCCATGAAGCCCGTTGTTCGGATTGGTTTGACAGCCAAGTAGTTGCTTCGGGGAATCATACCATGCAAGCTTAGCACACCATCAATATCTTCGATTCTGAGGTGTGTATTTGGAGAGAGTGATTCGCTCTTCACATCTTGATTCATGCCAAGAATACCCATTATCACTCTTCCGGTTTGAGATAGGGATGCAGTCACCGCCCCCACAAGGCTTCGAACAGCTCGAACACCATAGCGGTTTTCCAATGAATCCAAAGATAACAGAGCTGTGGCAGTCTGGTTGAATTCTCGTTCTAGTTGAGTACTCTCATATCGAATTTCCTGCAATGTTTTCCATGGGTCATCGTCCAATTCTCTACAATTTGGAAGATCTCTGGATGTCTGTCGGCCGAAGAAGACAACTTGGTGAGAGATTTTCTCCGTCCCTACAAAACGCCTTAATCCATCAATGAACCGATCGGGTGACCAGCCTTCCGGTAAGAGTACAATAGCGGGCCGACCAAGATTCAAATGGTTCGAAAGGAACGGAATGTAGATTGTTTCCAAATATGGAGCTGCCAGATTCTCTACTTCCAGTAGATTCATAGAACCTTTCTTGAGACCTCCGCCAAGCAAATCATCAAGGCTCTCGTTTCCGGTGGATACGGTTCGATCAGATAAATCTTCGATGGGTTCCTTCTCAACGGTGATTGCTGGATACTGATGCTGATACCATGGTATAGATGTAAATCTTCCATTATGGAGTGTGAAAAGAAACGCCTCTTGCTCCAAGGCATGACAGCGCATCTTCTCTATTACCAACTCACGGTACATTCTCTCATGTTTGTGTATCTTTCTGAGGTTGACAACAAGATCGGAGAGATGCCGAAGCGATACATTCAGAGGGCGAGCTAGATCTCCTTCTGCAACCAGCACAAGACGCTTCTTTGATCCACGAGCTTGCCGTGTTACCAAACGCTGCATTCTCGCTCTATCAGATTCGCGCAGATAATGAAGTAGATTGCTCCACGAATCGATTATCACAACGTCGGCCGTTTCTAGGCCTTTAGGACTCTCAACAAAAGGTGACAGAACATCTGAGAGCGTTGAGCCAGCACAGTCCTCAACCGAGACGATATTAGGGCTCACGGGAATGAATCTGTCTTCCCAAGAGTCTGAGAATCCTGAAACCGAATTCCTTGTAAATTCGATGTTCTCGCTCGTAGTTATTAGAAGGCATGTGTCTTCTCTGGATCTGAACAGTTCTGAGGCGAAGAGACTTTTCCCTGTACCAGGAAGTCCTAAAACGGCCACTATATAGCCTCGACTGGTATCCAGGGCCTCCAAGAAACTGGAGGGCATAGCCCCATTAGTGCTCATATGTAGTTTTCCCCTTGCTTAATACACTTCTTTCAAAATAGAGTATATATAGCTACGTCTAATATAACGGCATTTAGCAGTATATTTGTCTGAAATTAAAACAACAAATAGCAGGTTTTAGTTCAAAGAGACTCTTCTAAGCGTGTGATGAAGGTTTTGAAATATGGACATATTTGTCTCATCCAGAAAAGATTACCAAAGCATTCCTTACCCAAGGATGTTCGTTCGACTCTACATTCGAAGTTTTTCTCAGGATCAAAGAAGATACACGTATCGCTTTCGATCGATGAGTCTTGATAGATGTTCCTGCGAACATCACGCATAAGAGACGCATTCTCCGAATGGAGCCAGGATTCCGCCGATCCCAGCAGTTCATGGATCTCTTCTAGCAACTCTTCATCTGGAGAAGAATCCCGCTCCCATTCTGTCATGATTTCGCTTACTTTGGCATTGAACACAAAAAGTGGATGGTCAGTTTCAGCTGAAATCTCTGCCGCTTCTCGATACAATTCGATAGCTGTATCGAAATCCTGAGCCATGAAATGAGCATCAGCAGCTAGGAATAGACCTAATCGCATAATCTGCTTCATCTGAGATTTCTCTGCAATTCGAATACCTTCTTCATATCTCTTCAAAGCATTCTCGGTATTTCCCTTTCTTAGGGCGACGTCTCCAAGATTGATCGTTGCAGTTGCAATTCCTATGAGGTACTCTGCTTCTTCACTGATTTCTAGGGCTCTCTGATTGTATGTTTGCATCTGATTGATTTGACCTAACGATTTGTCGATTTCACCAACATTAATCAGAGTCTTGGCAAGCCCAATTTGATCATTTAGACGCTGTTGAAGAACAAGTAACTCCTCGAAGTTATCACGGGCATCTTGCAACTGTCCTTTATCCAGCAAGAGTACGCCCTTGAGATTCCTAGCATTTGCTAGCCCCTGAATGTAGCCCATACGGTCATACTTTCTTAGGGCTGAGTTGGTCAAACTGAGTGCACGATCATACTCATTGGAAATCCAGAGCGCGTGTGCTCTATAATACCTAATGTCGGTCAATGCAAGTTGATGATTCAAGTGTTTTGCAGTACTATGGGCTGAATCGAGACGAATCAAACCTTCTTCTCTAGATTTGGACTGGGCTAGGAGAGCTGCTAGAATAATCCTTGGACGCAGCAAAGCGGCCTGCACACCTTCTCGGACTTTGGCATCAGTTGAGGTTGCCTTTGTTACTTTGTCAATGCTTTCACTGGCCACCTCCCTAGCTCTTCCATAGTATCCCAAATCGACAAGAACAGATGCGAGCTCACCTGAAAGCTCAGCGTAGGCTATGTAGTCTTTCTCTTGCCAGAGCTGATTAACGTAGTTCCGCAAGTTGTTCAGCCATCGAGGATCCAGACTCTGTCTGCAATAGGCAGCCGCAGCGTAGCCTTTCGCTGTAAGATTGTTTGACTCCTTTGCAAGGATCTGGTTGAAGCCATACTTCCCCCTTAGGAAACTAGCCTTTGCACACATGGCGACGAGGCCCGAGCTTCTGTTAGTGCATTCCCCACTTCCAACATATTCGGTCAAAACATCAGTAAAAGATCTGAAGCGGTCCTTGCCAGCTTTGGTTTCGACAGAGAATCTTTGCTCTATTTCTTGTATTTCGGTAGGAGTGAGTCGATTCTCGTACATTCTGAATTCGGGAATGATAGAGCCTTCTGTCAAAGTTACGAGCCTTCCATTAGTCGACTAATTATTTCACAGCGTCATCTGCCCTTGCTTAATGAAAAGGATTCTAGTGTCTTTCTCCTCTTTTATGGGCTTGGTTGCAAGGCAATAATTCCTTTTTAGCAGCCGCAACCTCTCAAGCGCTGTTGTCATACCTTTCATCTTACTTATGATACTTTCGTAGACCTACTAACAAAAAGTCAGCCAAACAAAGGTTAAAACGCACGTATCTACATGCAAGATTGGGTGTATACCCATGACTAAGGAGAGAGTCAGTTCAGGAGTAGCAGGTTTAGATACCATGCTTGGAGGAGGATATGTCACCGGGCGGACTATGCTCGTAGCAGGCGGACCTGGAACCGGCAAAACAATTCTAACGTGGCATTTTCTTTTTGAGGGGATTGCTAATGATGAGAATGTCGTACTTGTCTCGCTGGATCAGGGTCAAGAAACAATAGTCACTGACATCTCGGAATTTGGATGGCGCCCAGACCGTGCAGTAAAATCAGGCAATCTTACCATACTTAGCGGGAAACTCGACATAGTCCCAACAGACGACCATTATGAGTACGTAATCAGCTTCGAGGAACCATTTCTACGAGAACAACCTCTGACCGTACCTAGATTGGCAGAGCTAATCAACAAGAAGGCGAAAGAAACCGACGCTTCACGTATTGCCATAGATGGCCTTGGCCCGCTTGTTGAGCTCGCAGGAGACGAGTTCCGCGTTAGACAACTGGTCTATGGATTCATTCAGGATTTGAATTCTAGAAACAACACGATACTGCTGACTCATGAACTCCGGAAATCCAATCAGGCAAACAATGATCTGCCCTACTTCCTCAGCGATGGTGTGATAGAATTGGACATGTTATACAGTTCTGGCGACTATGTCAGAACGATGCGAATTGTCAAGGTTCGAGGAATCAAACACGTCATGAAACCGGTCATGTTCAAAATCTCTGATGATGGCATTGTTGCATTTCCAGAAGCTCGCCTTCCGGAGTAGGTGTATCCCTAGTAGCGAAGAACTGGAGTTACCTTCTTGACGGTATCAATCAAATCGTAGGTGCTGAATGGTTTCTGCAAGAATGCTCGGGCTCCAGCAGCGAGAACCTTCTCCGAGTAGCCGCCTATTGCGTCCGAAATCGTCACAATAGACATGAGGGGATCTATATCTAGAAGGTCCTGAATAAGTCTCAGACTCTCAATTTCGGGTATCTGAAAGTCAACAATCACGATATCAGGTTCTTTTCTAATACACTGATCGAGAAGGTCTGCTTTGTTTGATACTTCTGCAAGGACTTCCATCCCAGCGTTCTCAATTTCCATCTTCAGAAGTACACAAAGAAAGGATATATCCCCGGCAACGATGACCTTTGTATCCATGCATATGCCTCTTTTTCGTATCTTTCTCCCGATATGTGAACTTGTTTACTTAATGTGTATTAGGATTCGACCGCACTTTCTACCAAGTCTAGCATATGGCGAATCGTAACAGGCTTCAATCCAAAGCTTGCAGCACCTTGATTCATAGCCTGATTTCGAACGTTAGCATCAGCACTTATGAAAACAATCTTCGTACTGTCGTCGATGCTCCGCATCTCTTTCATAGCCTGTAGGCCATCCTTATTGGGCATTCTATGATCTAAGATTACTACTTCTGGCTTTGGATCCATCTCTTTGAACATCTCTACGGCCTCTTCTCCATCGTATGCATCAGCCACTACCTCATGTCCTTTAATGGCAAAGACATCCTTGTAAAGGCGATGCAGAATTGCTTCGTCATCAACTATGAAGATTTTAGCCACAGAGTAGCACCCTCGCGTTGCTGGATTACATACTTCGCACTAGGTATCATTAGTCCCTGTGATATAAATGTTCTATGTGCTTGTCCCCTCTTCCCTTCGTCTCCTCAATTCCAGCTTTTCGATTTTTTTGAATTGCCTTTTCGCTTACATCCTTTCGATTTTTCGAAAAGATTATCCTTCGAATTTTCATTTATGTTAATGTTTAGTTGTTCTTAGCCGGATTGCCGCTGTCTCTGAATGACCGGCAAAAAACAGAGGCAATTGGAAAACAACCCCGCACAGTACAGTTGTTCTTTCTTACATCTTCACCTATTCTTAATTCCTCTTAATTCACCACACAGTCTTTATCAATTCCACCCCAAGCCAAAAAATCTGTATTCAATTATCAAATACACCTACTCATTCCAATCCCCAATACCGCCCTAAGTCATACTCAAAAAGTGTGTACTCCTACTATTTTTTGCAAATACCCACGGGTATTTAGTCCAAGTTTGGGTACATCAACACTATAATACACTTTTCGAGTATATGAAAGATCTACAGTCATGAAAATTACAAAGTATCATCCCACAAAAAATCGCAGATATATTAGATAAACAAAAAGGCAGCGTATATATATAATATATAATAGAATTAACATAATACATATTATAATTCCTTTTTACGGAAGATTTTGTACCAAATTCCGGCATTATATTTATTACTAATAATTAGTTAGGTAATAATGTAAATCGGAAGGGAGCGGGATAATATTTCGAAAAATCGACAGCTAGTGAGTGATAGATAGGGTATTTTGGTAGAGAAAAACAGTGGAAATAATGGCGGAAAAGGCCCATAAGTCTAAACAACTGGACAGAGGATAGAAGAACGAAAAGCAAGTAGAGAAGATTTCCAGATAGACAGATTCATGGTTCAGAGCAGTAGTAAATACATTGAGAGCAAAGACATCTGCTTTTTTAGTGCAGAAAGGCCCCTCTACCCTAGCTAGAAGCACGAAAGACACGAAGATCTCACATGAGGTAGGAATGAATGCGTGCAGGAGGGGAATGTGAAAACTGCAAAGAAACCCGCAAAGAGTTATATTTGTAATTCCAAGCTAGTTATAGGGAGCTAGCAATGGAGAATATTCAGAAGCAGGGTATTCTATCAAACAGCATACTGATTCTCTCGTTCCTCGTTCCGTTTATGATAGTAGTATCAATGAGCGAGCGTTTTCCGTATTGGTTGGTATATGCTCCTGTGTGGATACTGGGGGTACAAGAAGGCGTTTGGTATGGAGGACCAACCCCCATGCCAATGTTACTGTTTTTCTTCTGGCTTCCATACGTATACGTGGGTTGGGAATTCAAGAGGCTTGCAGAAGGGCGTTTGGAAAGCTGGTTTGATTTTTCCTTGCGAACGCTCATTGCTTCTGTTCTTGCAGTAGTTTTTGTCATACCAAATTCCTTTGTTCAGAGTGGATCTGGCCCCGAAGGGCCTGTATACTCACAGTACATTCCACTTCCAATCTTGCCTGTTCTCGCATTGATAATAGGCTGGAAATTCAAACCGGAGACAGGAGAAGAGCCATGGGAGGAAGAAGAATCTGAAAGTGAAGCCGATGAAACAGATTCGCCCTTGGCTTGAACCATGCAATCGGAAATGGAATCAGGCAAGAAAGCTTATCTCTATTGTATGAGAAGTATAGTATGGTGGTCTCATGGAAGGGGATATTCAAACGGTTCTCAAGAACAACAGCCTGCTTGTGCTTTCCTTTTTGTGTCCGTATATGTTTGGGATATCATTTAGCGAAACTCACCCCGGCGGAGGATTGATGGCTCCGATATGGTTTCTGGGAATCCAAGATGGAATTCTCAGCCCGGCCCAATCCTGTATGTACTAATAGTGGGGTTCACTTACTGGATTCCCTATGTATACGTAGGGTACGAATTCAGAAGGCTAGCATATGATGAAGAAGATAGCTGATCGAGATTTAGGTTCAGAGTACTGGTATCTACATTCATTGTCATTCTTCAGGTTGTATGGATATCATACATTAACATGACTCATGGATCCGCACAAAGACTATACATTCCCTTACCAATAGTCTCAGTTGCTGCAATCATTCTAGGTAGAAGATTCGTTCCGGGAGGATCTGAAGAACCATGGTGAATGCTGAAGTGCACGACTACTAAGCATCTGGTGATATGTTTAAGAGTAATATTCTTTCTATGAAACAGGAGGCTCGATAAGTGGAGTTCAGTAGATGGCAGGCAATAGTGGTAGTTACCTTTCTGATTCTTCCTTTATTTCAATCAGTCACACCAATGCCGCTTTCGCAAGAATCCAGCATAACGCAAACAAACATTCGAGAAGATCATTCTGAAGCGTACACGCAACACGCACCAATCATCATTGACTCAAAATCGGATTGGAAAGACCAAGGTTGGCCGGGAGAAGGAACTGAGATGAATCCATATCGGATCGAGAATCTCAACATAACGGATACTGGAAACTGCATCAATATCAGCAACACAAATGTCCACTTCCTAGTCAATTCCTGTTACTTGAGTGGAACTCCAGAAAAAGCGAAACATGCCATACATTTGCAGAATGTATCATATGCCACAATCAAAGGTTGTACGGGAAGCCTCAAGAATAGAGGAATTGTTCTTCAGAGCTGTCATAAGTGTAGCATTGAGAAAAACGATCTCCGATTAACCAATCAATCCGGCATACTCATTAACAACTCCACGCATTGCTACCTTCTTGAGAATACTGTTTTGAGCGCCAACGCATATGGAATGCATTTTGAAAATTCAACTCAATGCACGATTGCCAATAACCTCGTGTCAAGAAACCTATACGACGGCATATCAATTGCCAGAGGGGATCGATTCACCCTCGCGAACAATTCAGCGTATCGAAATGTGAGGACGGGATATACACTTCAAGACGTCTCAAACTCCGTACTCATTAACGAGACGATTTCGAGTAACAGTGATGAAGGGGTTATGCTTTCGGAGTGCGATAACGTAACTATCACGAATTGTACAGCCACGTTCAACAATTATGCGGGGATATCCATATCGAGTTCTTCCAATATTGAAGTGTCAGAAAACACGCAAATTGACAATCGTGGCAATGGCATATCTATGTATGATTCTAGCAGCATTTGGATCAACGATACCGATGTTTTGGAAAACGAAGGGGACGGTATGATGATCGAATACTGCGAAGCAATCACAGTAGCAGGAAGTTCCTTGAAGAACAATGAGTATACAGGAATGCATCTTTACGAATCAACAAATTGTACAATCCAGAATATCTACGTGAGAACCAATGTCTGGGATGGCGTCTATGTAGAAAGGTCACCCTACTGTACCATAACTGGCAGCAAGTTTATCATCAATGGAATCGGCTTGTACAGATCCGAGCAAGCCGAAATCTATGACAATACCATCCTTGGGTCAGGTCTACGAATATCAGCCAACCAAATATCACATAGTTTGCATGACGTTCATAACAACACTGTAAATAGCAAGAGTCTCGGATACATAGCAAATACCGAGGATACAACTATCTATGCAGAATCATATGGTCAGCTGATTCTGGCAAACTGTACTGGGGTTACAATTAGCGGTGGTGAGTTTATCAATACATCACAGGGTTGCACTGTTGCCTTCTCTTCGCTGTGTGACATTATGCACACAGAAGCCCGCAATAACACACATCATGGGTTTTTCCTTCATGATTCTACCAATTGCTCATTTCAAGATGTTAACTCCGTTTTCAATTCGTATGAAGGATTCTACCTCCGTGATAATATCGGAACCCAATTTCAAAATTGTGAAGCGGACGATAATGGCTGGTCAGGCTTCTATATTCGAAATGGTGATGGAGCGAGATTTTCAGGTTGTCAAGCGACGAGGAATTCAGATGCCGGCTTTGATGTATACGCATCTACGAACTGTGTCCTTGAGCGCAATAGAGCATGGGGAAACGGAGATAATGGAATTGAATTCGCAACGTCCACGTCTTGCGAAGTGACAGATAATCATGTGTATCAGAATTCCGGCCATGGATTCGGCCTCTCATCAACGATGTGGACCCTATTCCGAAACAATACTTCAGCCAATAACAATCTCAACGGTTTCAATCTGTATGATTGTACTCAATGTATCTTGCAAGATAATACGATAATGAACAACGATAGAATGGGGGTACAGATTTGGATGGGATCAGACAACAATGTTATCTTTGCTAATGACATTCATGGCAATTCTCAAAATGCTGAAGACAACGGCACAGATAACAGCTGGTATGAATCAGGTGTTGGCAATAAATGGGGAGATTATGATGGCGAGGGATACTACTACATTCCAGGTTCTGCTGGGTCCATCGACGTATATCCGGAAGGTTTCTCATCAGGCCCGGATACATTTCCGTTCGAAGTAGCTTCAGTACTCAGGGTTGTTGCTCTTGTAGCCACAGCTGGCATCGTTGCAGCTATTGTGGGAAAAGAGGTCTACGAGTATCGTTCAGCATCAGAATCCAAAAAGGAAGAACACCTCCTACATCAATACAACCGAACCGAAATCGGCTGGAGGCCTTGTCATATATGAACAGACTTAGCCAACATGTAGAACCCAGATTTAATAAGCCTCCACGATAGTATTAACTATAGAAAAGAAAATGAGTGTCGGTGTTAGTTCTCTTGATAGATCTATCCAGCTCAGCATGAAATGGTTAAACGAAGTGGGCGAAGAGCTTGGCTGGCCTGATGAGGAGCGAGTGTATGATGCTACAAAAGCTGTACTTAACGCTCTTAGAGATCGGTTGCCAGTAGGCGAAGCTGTAGAATTTGCAGCACAGTTACCAATGCTTCTCAAAGGTATCTATTATGATTCCTATGATCTTGGCGGCAAGCCACTAAAAATTCGCGACCGAGAGGAGTTCTTCGACTTAATCAGAGACAACTTCGGTAGGGAAGCTCTGAATCCCAGAGAACCGATGATTGCATTTCTCAAGGTATACCTAAGAAAAACCGGAACCGGGGAATTCGAGGATATCAAGAGAGTGATGCCGGAAGAGCTTCGAGGTCTCTTCGAAGCTGCTGAGAAAGCCTAGTCAATATAGAATAGAAAACAAGAGGGAGCTGGCCTTTTTCAGCAGCTCCCGTATTCTAGTTTCTTCTATTTCCAAGCCTTATCGCTGCTGGGAAGAGTATCTTCTGGTGGCTCACTATCTTGGTATTCCTTTGCTAGCTCCAGAATAGACGGATAATTAACACCCAACTTCTTCAGCTTCTCGATTGTTGGAACACCATTTCTAGTCCAACCCCGTCTCTTGTATGCTGCATCTGTCAGTAGCTTGTACTCTTCTTCCCGATGTTCGCGCAGCTTCTTCTTTTTCTCTGCCGTAGTCATCTCGGAGATATCGAATCCAAGTTCCTCGAGCTGTTCGTCGTATCGTTCCTGGCGGC
The DNA here is from genome assembly GCA_014730275.1 of Candidatus Lokiarchaeota archaeon. Classification (NCBI taxonomy): domain Archaea; kingdom Promethearchaeati; phylum Promethearchaeota; species Promethearchaeota archaeon. The sequence continues at coordinate 37,046 of WJIL01000014.1, forward strand.
TCTCATATTCCCAGTCAGTGACGGGGCCCATAGATCGGTAAGGGATGAAAGAGTCGTGGATTCGCAAACCCTTACCCTGTCGGATGTTGAACAGCCTCTGGAAATTGTACACCCGTTCAGATTGCTCAATCAAACCATCAGGAGTAATCTCCTTGCCGGTAACTGAATGGAAGAATGTAGCATACATCTCCAAGTGTTCGGGTACTTTCGCTGGTTCGTCGGTTTCATCGTTGTCAGGTGGCACAACATCGTTCCACGGCAGTTTACAAAGGCCATTGAGGCTGAACCAAGTCCGCCACATTGGGAACCAGTGCAATGCTTCTGCCTTGTCCTCAAAGGTTGGCATGTAGTTGTGCACCATGTCAAGGAAGATAAGCCAAGCCTCGTCATGCTGAGGGCCTTTCAGGGTAAGTCCGTAACCGCCCTGCTGAGCTAGGCTTTCTTTTGTCACATATTCACTGAATTCCAAGCCCTTGTGTTCCATACCGACATCTTGCATGAATTCCTCGTCAACATCGAATTCCTCTGCGAAGTATTCCTTGAGATATGCTATACCTTTGCCGAAATGCTTGCCTCCGAATCCTTTGCCCTTTGCCATCTCGTGCAATACTTCAAGAGCTTCCTCCGCTGCGCCCCAGTTCAGCTTGTGGCCACCGGTTGCTTCCTCATCAATATGACCTTCCTCGTATAGCTCCATCACGAAGGCCATGGTAGTACCGAAACTGATTGTATCGATGCCATATGTGTCACAATAGAAGTTGAACTCTGCTACCCAGTCTGTGTCGAAGACACCGATATTCGAACCGCAGCCAGCTATGGTCTCGTATTCAGGACCGTCCACGAGGGCTTTCTGACCTGCATATGGACCGGTTTTGAGCTCAAATCCTTCAATGCAGTGAGAGCAATTGATGGCACAGGCTGTCCAGCAACCATCCCAGCCCTTGCCGGTGTTGGTAAACTTCTCTTCCCATTTTTCATCATCATAGACATTTGCTTCAGGATCACTCCCGGCTCTGAAGTTGCGAGTCGGCAAAAGGTCGAATTCATTCATGATTTCAGGAAGATGGCCAGTACCAACTGTACGCATTCTATTCTGTTTGGGATCTTGTTCAATGATTTCACGGGTATGCTTCCGGCCAACCTCTCTCAGCTCGTCCAAATCGTGAGGGTTATTGGATCTCAGCGAAATCCGTTCTTTCTTTGCAGCAATTGCCCTGATTCTCTTGTCTCTGAATACAGTGCCGGTCCCGCCTCGACCAGCTTGCTTGTATCTGGTTGTGTTTCTTCGGCGGTCATACCAAGAGAAGTTCAAACAGCCCATATAGGCATGTTCTGCAGCTGGCCCAGTAGCGACAACAGAGATATCTCTGCCTTCCTTGTCACTATGTCTTTCAGTCAATTCAGCAGTGATTTCGTGCGCCAAATCAGGCAATTCTTCTGCGTCATGGATTTCAATGACCCCTTCATCGCCATCAATGAAGATGTAAATGTCTTTCTCAGCCTTGCCTTGGACTGCCATTGCATCCCAGCCTGCAAACTTGAGATACGGACCAAAATATCCGCCTACATTGCTATCGATGGGTATGCCAGTCTCCGGGCTGATTGCGGTCACAATTGATTTGCCGGCCCCTGGATAGATAGGTACACCGCCAAGAGGACCGCATGCGATACAAAGAGTGTTCTCAGGGTCATCCCATTCGACAATTCGATCAGGTAGATTGTTCCACATTAGCCACAGATCGAAGCCTTTCCCACCTGTAAATGTGTCTTTCATTTTCTCATCTACAGGTTTACTTTCGATTGTGTTGTCGTCTAGGTTGATATAGAGGGTCTGGTTAGAATACCCTTTCTCGATTTCGGGAACATCGTACTCAAAACGTTTTATCGCCAATGAAAACCACCATCATGCTGCTGCAAGCACGTATCAAGAGGACATCCACAGTCATTTTAGTCTTATCTTCTGTCAATAGATGTAACTCTGTATCAAGGCTACAGATGTGACTCTCCACCCTCGGCCTCTTTACGTGGAAGGATTGTATCTTGTACTTTGAAAAGCTACCTTCGCTTTTTCATATAGACAATAACAATGATGACCACCACGGCGGCTGCAATGCCTATCGCAGATGCTACAAGCATAGGATCTAGAGCAGGGGGGGTGGTTGTTGTAGTTGTTGTTTCAGTAGTTGTTTGAGTCGTTGTTTCACCAGAGGTGAAGCGTACTGACACAATTACCGTATCAGTTGCATTATTTCCACTTCCGTCGTAGACTACTAATGTGAAATTGTAGTCTCCTGCATCCAAACCATCAATGGAAACTACCACATCCGAACCGTCCCATGTGCTGTTGTAAGAGAATTCGCCTTCCTGATAGACTTCATAGTAAGATGGATTCAGGTCTGATGGATGCCATACTATTTCGTGCCCTGTCGTTTCAACGACATATTCAATGTCATCAGGGTGATCGATAGTCGGTGATGTCGTATCCGTTACCGTAACAATAACACTGTCAGAGCCAGCATTTCCACTTGTATCGTAGACAATCAAAGTGTAGTTGTATATACCAGGGTTGAGACCATCCAAGTCTATCGTGATTTCTGAGCTGACGCCGGTACTGGAGTAGACCAAGCTTTCGTTTCTCAGTACTTCACATGATGCTAAATGAGCATCGGAAGGATGCCACGTTATGGAATGAGTGGCATTCCCCAGTTCGTACTCTAAATCACCGGGACTATCAATGGAGGGTGGAGTCGTATCAACCACTGTCACTAACACGGAATCATTGACGGAATTTCCATCCTCATCGGAGACAATTAGTGTATAGTTGAATGTACCTAGAGCATGGCCATCTACATTGAGATGAATCTCTCCACCAGGCCAGCCTCCTGAGAATGCTGGACTTCCATTAAGCAAGACAACGAATTCAGATGGATACGGATCAGCTGGGTGCCAGTAGATCCAGTGTCCAGTAGTGCCTTCTTCATATTGAAAATCGTCCGGGTGATCGATTGCAACTGAATAGTACGCATCAAGGGAGTAGGGATACCTGTCAACGCTTCCTGCAGAACCTCCGATTTCATAGGTTCCACCGCCTTCATGGTCACTCCAGTAATTCCCGAGATCGATTCCATCATCCCATGTATTAACCGAACCACTGTCGTATGCGTTGAACGTGTTCCCTGAAAACACATTATAATAGAGACTATTGCCACTAGAGTAATCTGCTAACAAGATACCATAGCCCGAGTTATTCAGAATCATGTTCTTCGTGAATGTGCTACCATATACCTCTGTTAGAACGAAGCCACGTTGATTGCCAATAGCCGCGTTTTCAGCGAATGTTATATTCTCGGAAAAAGAGGCACGGAATCCAGCATCTGACCAGTGAATTCCCGATTCGCTTGCAGTATTGTTTCTTACCGTGCTATTGAAGCAATTTTCAATATAGAATCCTTCGTCATTTTCTATTGCAGTGTTATTTAATAGAATGAAGTCCCCTGAGGAGAATACATAGAAACCATAACCAACATTACTTGAGGCATTGTTGCCTGTTAGGTTGCACAAATCCGCATTGCCCAAAACGAAACCATGCTCTGCATTATCAGTTGCAGTGTTTTCTGTTAGCATGCAATTGTATGCATTCTTGACATAGAATCCTCTCAGGCTATCGGAGATAGTATTGTTAACCAAAATACAGTCTTCTGATTCTTCCAGCCACAGACCATATTCGCCCAGTGATGTTGCAGTGTTTTTTCTAAAAATGGTGCCATTGGAGTTGTATATTCTGAATCCGGTATCGCTGTCAAAACGAACGCTATTGTTCTCAAAAGAGCAATCCATACAAAACGCAATTTGAAAGCTTCTAGACGCATTCGAAAAAGTCCCATCCCTGAAGGTCATATCAGAGCAATTGACGACTATGGCTTGGCTGTAGACGCTAACATCGATTTCATAGCCGGTTAGATTCCTGAAATAGCCAAGTTCTTTTCCGTTAACAGAATTCTCGAAGACTATGTGCAACCAATGTGAAAGACTTGGACCATAAATAACCATGCCATTATCGCTGAGGATGTTATTATTCACCGTGCAATTCTCGGAATTTCTCAGCTCCAGTCCATCATTCAGATTGGCCGTAAGTGTATTATTTCGCAGCGTACAATTCCAAGAGTTTGATATTGCAAAACCATCGAATTTGTGTTCATTGGCAGTATTGTTTTCAAGAGTGCAGTTGTTTGAGTTTGCAAGCGAGAAACCATTAACGGTATTGCTTATGGCAGTATTATTTCTAGCACTGCAATTGACGCAGTATCCAAGTTGAATACCGATAGAAGTATCCCAGAACACCCCATCTACAGCAGTAACATTGGTGCAATTCCCCAGGAGTACTTCGGCATAGCCGCTGCAGTCTATCGTCATATTGCTACCTGAAACCATGTATAGAATGGGTCGATTATTCACCATATTATTCGAAATGTCATGTGCCCAGTGACTTGTGTTTCCCTTGATAACGAGACCGTTTCCGGTGAATATGTTATCTTCTACAATACAGTTGGCAGATCTATCAAGTCCCAGTCCTATCCGGTTATCATTTGCGCTGTTGTTGGTGATTTTAAGATAGTTGGAACTAGCTACGTGAAAACCAGCTTGAAAGTTGCTGTAGCAGGTGTTGTTTGATATCTTGCAATTATTCGAATTCAAGGAGTAAAAACCATGCAGACTATTCTCATAAGCCGTATTGTTCTCAAAATTGCAGTAATCTATTTCGTGTAATCGAAATCCAGGGCCAACATTTCCATATGCAATATTTTCAGAGAAATTGCAATTAGTTGAGGATTGGATCTCGAATCCTGCCATCACGTCCATGCCAAAAGCGGTATTGTTCCGAATAACGCAGCCTTCTGAAGCATAAACAACAAACCCATACGCAATAGGACCTTCGGCAGTATTATTCTCTACAGTGCAATTGGTTGAACTATGCAAACTGAAACCAAAGACATACATGTCTCTTGCGAAATTGCTGCGTAGAGTGCAATTCTCGCAGTTGTCGAGCATCGTTCCCCATCCACGTTTCTCAATGAAACAGTCACTGACTGTAGCATTTCCGACATTTTCTAATAAGATTCCCTTGGCATAGGTGAGACTGGGCGGGGAAAGGATACAATTCCGAATTTCAAAATGTACATCGGTATTTGAAATGTTTATACAAGTCTCGGTCGCCGGTATTTCTAGATTCTCAATCATATACGGATTACTTGGACTTCCATTTCCCGGCCAGCCCTGCGTTTCGAAATCAGCATTGCTGGTAATCACAATCGGATCGTGTTCAATCTGTGAACCTGAAAATTCCCCAGCATATTTTTTTGGATTATTTGGAGAAGAATAGGGTATGTTGCTTTCAGCCGTAGAGAGGGGTAGAAGAATCAGAAGTGTGCAAAATAAGATGAATCGTGATCTCATATGATCCCGTCCTGTGTGCAAATTGATAATCTACAATACCACAAATCGTCATAAGTTTTCCTAGAGGGCCGATATTTGGATTTCCAATACGAATAATTTAGGATTATTACATTTCATGGAGATTTCATGGTTTTCGGTCAACGTAAACAATCATACTGCTGGAAGATTGTTTTCTCCGAAGCCACCAATAGCAATCTTGGTTCTATCTTCTCTTTATTGGTTTTTCTCTGAGCATTGACCTCCGAGAACGTTGATGAATATCGGATATTCGGTCTGAATTTGGACCAAGGCTGATGGTTTCCAACAGAAAGCATGCAGAAAAAACTAGAGCTATTGGCTTGAGAGGATCAGAAAGCATCAGAAAACATTTGAGGGACTGGGAGCGATGTCAATAGACCTAAAAAGCATACAAAGGCTGCATTAGCAATAATCATCCGCCTTGGCGGAATCATTGCGGCTATTTCGACCTTCCAGGAGACGCATCCAATGACAAGACAAATGAGACGCAAAGACAAGCAGATGGAAAACAAGCAGGAAATCCAAGAAATTCTCTTGAAAACGAAGTACGTAACAATTGGCATGTGCAGGGATAACGAACCGTACTTAGTTACACTGAGTCATGGCTACGACAGGGACAAGAACTGTATCTATTTCCATTGTGCATCGGAAGGTAAGAAAATTGATTATCTCAACTCAAATCCCATTGTTTGGGGCCAAGCTCTGATTGACAAGGGGTACGTCAAAGGCGCATGCGATCATCTGTACGTTACTGTCCACTTCCGTGGAGAAGTTCACTTCCTTGACTCTATTGAAGAGAAGGACAAAGCTCTCAGAGTGATGATTCGTCAACTCGATGATAACCCGAAGAAAATCATGTCTGAACAACTCAAAGAGGAATCTATTAGAAATGTCACAATAGGCAGAATTGACATCGAATATATTTCTGGCAAAGCCGCAGAAGAAGTGATCATCTCATTATAGCAAGGACATCTCACGGAATCACATCAATTAATCTCATATCCTCACTCAATGCTAATCCATCCTCGCGAAACCAATAAATCATCAAAAACTTAGATTGTGCATTCAGGAAAAGCCTATTAGATTAGGATATCATACCTCTTAGAGGACAGAGTTATGGTCGATTACGAAGTCAGTAGTAAGATGTTCAATGATGACATCCTCATCATAATAACCGTCAAAGGTTTGTTCACTATCGAGGATATCAAACCGATTGCAGCAAAATTTGCATCAACTGAGGCTGAGATCGACGAATCCCAGGGCTTTCATCTTCTCTGTGAGATCCTTGAGTCCCAAATCGTAACAGAGGATGTTCTTGATGTGCTATACGAGACTACATTTAGCGGGAAAACAAAGCACAAACTCGGACGATGTGCATTCGTAGTCGACAATTCAGCCACAAGATCGAGAATCAATTCCTGTCTGCGGAAACACGGCGTCGAAAGTATTGGTATCTTCACAAATAAGGGAAAAGCCATGAAAGAATTGCTCGAGTAGTGGAGCAGATCCAGGGGTGATTCTCAAGTAGTATCAGACCACCCCCGGAGTGGATTAGTCACTAAAACATGTCATAAGACACAATTTCGTCAAGGGGTCTTCTGTTGCTCGTTTTCTCCTCATCGGGATAACCCATCGAAACCGAACATACTACTCGGAATTTATCTGGAATTTCGAGGACTTCCTTAAACTTGTCTTCGTAAGGAGTGTCTCGCACGCCCATCCAACAGGTACCGAGACCCTGGTCGTACGCAGCTAGAAGCATGTTCATTATGGCATTATGAGGATCGCAGAGATGATACTTCTGATGTCTGTCAGGATCTCCAAGAGCAACGATAACAACCGGAGATTCTGCCATGAATCCTCCGTAACTGTGAATATCTGCTAATTTCTTGCGAGTATCTTCATCCGTTACCACAATGAAATGCCAAGGTTGTTTGTTTGACGCTGAAGGCGCCCAACGCCCCGCCTCCAAAACCTTCTCGATTTTCTCTTGTTCAACCTCTTTGGATTTGTAGCTTCTGATGCTCCGCCTATGGCGAATCGCTTCCAGTGTATCCATTTTCATCACATTCACTATTGCTAACCGCGGCCTAATGAAATCATTCCTATACCGAAGAATTCCAATCTTCTAAGAAAGAATGTAAGAGCTGGCATAATAGAAAATGCCAGCTCAACTAAAAACACTCTAACTCAGGACCTCCTCCTTTTCATAATGACCACCATGATAACTACAACTACCGCAGCGGCACCACCAACCAAAATCATCAACAGGGGGTCAAAAGCGGTTGGGGGTGGTATAGTTGTTGTTTGTGATGTGGTTGTGGTAATCTCTCCGTTCATCACTTCGGTTCCACGAATCACGACATGATGCTCGCTGTGAACGTAAGAGAAATGAAGTATCGATGCGCTTTCATTGATTTCAACCTCATATACGGTTTCTTCTTCATCGATAAGTACCTCCCATTGACTTGGTTCAGCATATAGCAGGTCCCGGGGTATTGTGATATTGCAGAAACCCTGAGTGCCGTCAGGCCCAACAATGTCGAACTCTATAGCCCCTTCGTCTTCGATGAAAGTTGGATTGGTTACTTCAGAGGTACTCCGGAATCCAATACTGTATTCTAAGTCTGGGATAGTCCATTGGAAAATGTTCGGGAAGATGTTTGGGTCCAGTGGGTCTGAACGAAAATCAATTTCCCAGCCATCGTTGTATCCATCGCCATCCGTGTCTTCCAGAACACAGAGTGTATGGTTAATCAAGTGGCTGTACCCCCGATAGGTGGTATTAGCGTCACCTAACGTTGACGATGTGTAACCAGGTACTACCCAGTGTACTTCGTAGGCATCAGACAATGAATCATTATCAAAGTCCGTATCGATGCCATCAAGATAGGCATCGCTATTTTGGTCTGCGTTAAACATGTCAGTACCGAGAGGATGCCATGGCCATGCGGGGTCTTGGTACTCATGGACTTCAAAGCCGTCGTAAATGCCATCATCATCGGAATCATAATCCAACACATTTACGATTCCATCCAAATCATAGTCACCAAGCGGGCCATGACTAGGATTACCGCTTTCACTCATCCGTTCGCTACAAAGTACTACTTCCTCGTGGTCAGTGATACCGTCAGCATCCGTATCATTGTTGAGCGGATCCAAAGAGACCTTTATTGGGCCTTCATAGGCTATGTAATCAACCAGTTCCTCGTAATCCGTGAGACCATCAAGATCGCTATCTGGGTGAAGCGGATTCGTCCCATTCATGAGCTCATAGTAATCATTTAGACCATCGAAATCACTATCTATCTCTGTTGCGTCGGTGAATCTCTTGTTCTCTGGCATCGATGTATTGGTTGTTATAGTGAAGTTCGCATCTGCATCAAAGGTCTCGAAGGTTTCGTTTGCGACAGACACCGGGACAAACAGCTCTGTCCAATCATCGAGGCCGTCCATATCAGTATCTTGCACGAGCATGTCGGTACTGGATTGTACTTCCTCCCAATCACTGACGCCGTCTCTGTCGTAGTCTAGGTAATGCCAGATATCGGGGACGTTTTCCCAGGTATCAGTGAACCTGTTCTCCATGTAGTCAATCTCATCGACGTCAGGCCAGTTATCTGCATCGGTATCATCTGTAAGTGGAGACAATACAATATCCTTTTCCAGACCATCATCAAGCCCATCAGAATCTGTGTCGGCTTCTGCCGGATGTGTCTGAAAGCGAGCACGATATGGGTCCGGTGCGGAATACAAAATCTTGGGGATATAATCATCGTCTTCTTCTTGGATTGGTTCGTCTATTTCAGTCGAGCCGGGAGCAACCCTCCTGTCCAAGGCCCAGTTCCAGCCAAAGTATTCCTCGCCGTCCGTAAGGCCGTCATCGTCGCTGTCTGGATCATTTGGATCTGTGAAATAGGTTACATTGCCTTGATACAAGATATAGAGTGACCCTTCTTCTACTTCTGTTGGATCAGCCAAACCATCATTGTCAGTATCTCGCCGAAGAGGGTTCGTCGAATAATCATGGACCTCGGGACCGTCCCACAGCGAGTCCTCATCGGAGTCTTTCACCAATGGAAAACTGCCTATTTCGACCTCATGCCCGTCAAGAAGCCCGTCCTCATCGGTATCGTTATTCAGCGGGTCAGTTCCTATCCTCAGCTCAAAACCATCCAACAAACCATCATTATCGATATCCGAGTTATTGAGATAGTGGAGAGACGCAATGGTATCATTTGAAATTCCTCGCGTCAGGTTGAAGTACTGGACTTCTCGCCCGTCCGGCAAGTAGTCATTGTCTGTGTCGGGTTCTGAGCAATTGGCATGGAAGAAGAGGGCATCTCTAGTATTTTCTATACCGTCACCATCGGAATCTTCCGATACTGGATTTGTGCCTTCATTGTATTCAGTAGCATCAGTTAGACCATCACTATCAGAGTCATTATTTAATGGACTAGTTGGAGTGGGATTGAGTGGTTTGCAGTCTGATAGACCAAATGGCCATTGTACCCAAGTGTTACCCTGTATCTCTCCATAATCAGTGAAGTCGCCCGGGTTGCCGTTGTTCATTACAGCATTCTGTTCAGTAGTACTGATTACTCCATCATCGTTAATGTCAAAGTCCCCATCCGTATCTATATCCGTTGGATCTGTGCCATAAAGAAATTCCTCGCCGTCCAGTAGTCCTTCTCCGTCAACGTCAGGGTTCAGTATGCTCAGAACCGCATCAGGGATAGGATACTCGTTGACCCACCAATCGTACTCGAATTTGTCCATTAGGCCATCGGAATCTGAATCATTCTTGCATGGATGTGGATGTGGGCTCTCAATGTCGGGGCCTCCAAATATCCATTCTTCCAAATCTGTGAAACCATCGAAGTCAGTATCTTTCAGCGAAGGGTCAGTCTTTATGATGCCAGCCCAATGCACGCTATTCATTCCTTTGAGCTCTTGCTTATCATTGAGTCCATCGTTATCGCTATCGGTATCCATGATACAAGGCTCACCATCGTTGTCATAATCAGCCAATGGGTCAAGTCCAGCTGCATAGAAGAGGGCCAGTTCTTCGTAGTCATTTAAGCCATCGTCATCTGTGTCATTATCAAGCGGATTAGTGAAGTAGTTCAACAACTCATTACCGTCGTACAGGAGATCATTGTCAGTGTCCGCCAGCGTTGGATCAAGGCCCATAGAAATCTCCAAGTCGTCCCAAAGCCCATCATCATCAAGATCTAAATTGGCATGATTCTGGTTTGCTGGTTTGCTACCACCTGAGCCTTGGATTTCAAGAAACGGGATTGTTTCCTTCCAGCTTTTTGTCACATCGAACTTGAAAATCCAGAAAAGCGATGCGTAGAACTTGAAGAATAGATTGTAGAACAAACCAACCTTGAAGGAGCTCCCCTTGTGACCAAAAGCCGCCTGGGCTAGAATTCCTGTCTTTGCTTTCAATTTCACACCAAGCTTGATGAAATCCAAGGGAAGACTGACGCCAATCGCATTTTTGATATACGAAGCTGGTGATGGAAGGCTCAGTGATATATCAAGACCAAATCCAACTTTCAGAGTCACATCCTGGCCTGAGGCCTCAGTTGTTGCGTTGTAGTTCATACCTAGTGCAAGAGAGAGGTAATTAACGAGATTGACCTTCATATTCAGGACATTCATAATTGCGGTAACCGTTCTGCCCGTTCCCGGAATCAGATAATCCAGAAATGTGGCTAGAGGGATTCCAAGCTCAAATCCAATCTCTATTGAAAGCGAACCACCCATGAAGTTGAATGGATTACCAGCAATGGTTGGATTGGCATCAGCTATTTGTTGAAGAAAATTACCAATTCGCAGTGTTGCACTTAGTTTCGGAGTAAGTTTGAGTTCAACAGAGTATCCTGAAGCTTCCATGACCTTCTTCAGACCTGTAACTTCTGCAAGGTCAAGAGCACCATCCTCAGCTTGCACCGCGAATACCAAATCAACATAATCAGGCATGTACCAGGGTCCAGAGCCGATTCGGGGGGTTACATCGAAATCCAGGGGAATATCAAAGGGAAATTCACCTGTGTTCTTGTTCCCCTTGCCCATTTCTTCCATTTCAAGTTCTCCACGATCTGTTGTTCCGCCATTCACCTTCGCTTCATCAACTTCGATATGGGTTGAATTCGTTGTGAACCAATCATTGTATTTGAAACCAGTAAGAAGCAAAAGCGACATGAAAACATCCACAATCCAGCCCCAAGGTCCACGCGAGTCAGTTTCGTTTTGCCCATAGTCTATATAGAAACCGTCTAAGGGCTCTTGAGGGTTCATAGAACGCTGGATGATTGTATTCAGATTTGTTAGAAGATACAGCGAGGTGATGTCGAAAAGGTCTTGAACAAGAGATTCCGGTACTGGATTTGCTGAATCTTTTAAGATTTGATAGATTGAACACAAAGCTCCCAGAAGAGCTATTTCAGCATCTATAGAGCCCTTCAATCCAACAACCCTGCAATGATTCACCATTTCTTCAAGAACATTGGAATAGCAGACTTGGAAGACATGATTCTCAACAGATGAATCATTCAATAGATAACTAAGCTGTTGCCATGAAAGAATATCCGAATTGATATGCATTCCACCTTCAGTCCCATGAAAGAAATAGACATTTAGCCAGGAATCAATGAGTTGTTCTTTGGCCAATGCAATCGTGGTTTCTACAGGAACTAGTTCTATTGATAGTTGTGAGGGTGATAATTGCCTTTCAATTCTCCTTGCAGCTTTTCTATTGGTTGCATCTGACGGATTGAATAGAACTCTGACCAGGTATTCATCATCTCTAGGACTAGATTCTATCTCAGAAAAAAATGGGTTGAAATCCGGTCGAACACTTGTTTCGAAGTTAAAAAAGGCTACAATCGGATTGCTCAACAGTGATAGAATAAGCAGTGAAGAGTATAATTTCACTCTCATAGCATCACGCGGCTTAAAACCTAATAGATATTCGACTATATATCCGTTGAGGAGAGAGTTTCGCGAGCAAATAACAATGAAAAAACGAGAGACTTGTCCTTAAATCGAGAGAAAACTGGTGATATTCCAAAAAGCTCTTAGCCTAAAGCCAGTAGTTCGGAAAATCAACAGCGGATGTGACCCGATTGTTCGTTAAGACAAACAAGAAATGGCTCACCAGTGTAGGTATTGACATCGGGTCAAGTACTTCGCACATCGTCTTCAGCAAGCTGCTTCTTGAGAAAGACCCAGCTAGTAGCACTGAGAAATTCAGAGTTACCGAGCGCGAAATAACCTATTCTGGACCGATTCATCTAACACCTTTTTCCGATCCAGAGACGGTAGATTTGGAGAAACTGACAGATATACTTGCAGTTGATTACGAATCAGCAGGCATCAACACATATGATATCGACACAGGAGCTGTAATCATAACGGGGGAAACTGCGAAGAAACAGAACGCAGAAACCATTGTTGAAGAAATCGCTGGAGAAGCCGGAGCATTTGTGGCTGCTACGGCTGGACCAAACTTCGAATCGGTGTTAGCTGCACATGGATCAGGAGCAGTCTCCAGAAGTGAGGTTATTGAGGGCACGGTGATGAACGTAGATATTGGTGGGGGGTCATCGAATATTGCTGTCTGCAGAAATGGACGAGTAGTTGATACCGCAGCAATCAATGTTGGAGGTCGCCTTTTAGCCACCGATTCATCTGGATTCATTGCTCGCTTAGAGGACACAGGCAAAGAGCTGGGAAAACATCTGGGGCTTGAACTTGAACTCTCCAAGAGAATCAGTGAAGACCACAAAATGACTATGGCCAATGAGCTCGCTGATACACTCTTTGACTGTCTTACAGGGAGACTGGAGAAACCGCTTACACAGCAGCTTCTCATGACTGAAGCGCTTGAGGTCACAACTGGAATCGATGAAGTTTCGTTCTCGGGCGGGGTCGCTGAGTATATTTATGATATCCATGACAAAACGTACAATGATCTCGGTACATACCTGGGCACGGCGATTAAGAAACGGGTATCTCAACTAGCAGCCAATTTTACGAAGCCAACACAAACAATCAGAGCCACTGTCATTGGAGCTGGTCAGGCCAGCCTTGAGGTTTCTGGTTCAAGTACGTTCCTATCTGCGGACATAGAGTATCCAATACGTAACTTGCCAATTGTGGTACCCCAGATTCCCTCAGGCTACCCAACGGAGAAGCAAATTGCAGCCGCCATTACAGACTCGTTAGCAAGGTTTGACATTGAGGAAGGGAAACAGCAAGTGGCACTGGCGTTCAACGGCACAGTCAAACCATCTTATGACCACCTCGCAACCTTTTCCAAGGGAGTTGTCTCCGCTCTTGAAAAGACGGTGGAGAAACGTGATCCAATCCTTATGATATTCAGCAATGATGTGGGCAACTCTGTTGGCAATGTTATGAAAAGGGAGACGGATATAGAAAATCAGATCCTCTCGATAGATGAAATATCTGTTCAGGAAGGAGATTTCATAGACATCGGGGAGCCGGTCATTGAGAATGCGGTTGTACCCGTTATCATCAAGAAGCTTGTGTTTGCTTGAATCAGGTCTCAGGAACCTAGGCTATCGATTCCAAACAATGGAAAATCTAATACGGGACTGGAAAACGATTCCAAGTATGGAAGCTCGTGTTAGGCCTCTACGTAAGGATGACATAGACGATGTGTTAGCTATATCCAAACAGATTTGGCATGGCCATGATTATGTGCCAGGTGTCATAGAAGATTGGCTGAAGGATCCAAATTCGTATACTATAGGCGTTGTAGTCGATGGGACTTTGATCGGAATCAGCAACCTCCGCTTGATTGAAAACGGTAAGACAGGGTGGATGGAAGGGCTCAGAGTCCATCCGGATTACAGGGGTCAGGGCTATGCGAATCTTCTAACAGATGGGCTAGTTGAACATGCGATTTCAGTAGGAGTTCCGCGTCTCAGATACACAACGGTAGTCGAAAACAAAGCGTCAATGGCACTGGCTTCGCGGGCGGGTCTAGAAGAAGTTTTTCGAATGATTGTGTTCTGGGCGGAAATTCCTGGTTCGATTGATGAAAGGCAATCTATAGCTATTGACCAAGTATCTGCTGAGGAGATCATAGAATCCATGGATGAATATGCAGGAATCATGCCTGCCCCAATAATTGTCTATGATTGGAAAGCCAAGGATTTGACAGCTGAATCTCTAAGAGAACTCGGAGAGGACCGCAGTTTCTGGGAAACTAAGATTGATACAGGAAGGGCGCTATCATTTGGCGGACACAGGTATGAGGAAAGTGAGGACGCATGGAGCTGCACCGTCTACTCTAATGATGAGGATCTAGCAGAAGCTCACATGCTTCATCATTTGCGTATCGCTAAATCAAAGGGATTGACAACCGTCGTGGTTATCTTGAACAGGAAATTCCAGCAGCTCGTAGAAGAGTTGAGCTGGTTGGAAGAAACCGAGAGGTTCAGGGAAGTAGTACTCATGGAACGGAAGTTGCGGGACCACTCGGACTAATGCTCTCAGTCTTACGCCGTAGCAGTTTCTTGTTCTTCTCTGTCGCTCCAAATATTGAGTCTGCTTGTGGTCAGCCTTGATTTGAGTACATATGTAAGCGGAATCGTAATTTCTTCAGGCCTTTTTGGGGGTTCTTCTCTAGGTTTCACAACAGGCTTGATTTTTCGTTCATCCGAAGTCTTCTCCGTGAAAAGGAAGGACACCTTCTCAGGATAATACAATGTAATTGCGCCAAGAACAAATAGGATTGGAGTTGGAATCGGTACCACAAGGAAGGGTGGAAAATACATGAACAAATCCATCATGCTAAAGACAAGGAGAGACCATGCAACACTGAGAATCCCCATTCGCAATGCTCGTTTTCTTGTGTCCAATCCATAGATGAATTTGATCAATCTATAGGCGAAAAACAAACGGGGGATACCCAGCAAGGAAGAATAGAACATTGTCAAAAAGGGAGGAATCCAAATTTCCAGTGAGACCAAGGAATCCAGAGAAATCGTCAAAAAAAGAGACACAAGAGAAATTCCTGGAGATTCGATGTATGGTCCTGCCCTAAAAATTCCCATGAAAGGAACAAAGAATAGGAGCATGAATATCAAATAGCTGAGTCGATGAGTGTTGAGCGATTTATCATCGGGTTGCTCAAGACCGAGTTTACTCGTAGGAAGACTGTCAACCCACTGCATGATTTGAGGCAGGATAACAAGGAAAAGCAAAGGTAAGAGGCCAAATGATGTACCGCTGATTAGACCGATGGATGGAGATCCAATAATCCGCATCTCCTGCCAAGGGGGTCTCAACAGCCAGAGTACAAAAGGAACCACAATACCAACGATAGTGGTTAGCAATATGGCCAAAAATGTATACTTCAAAGGAATGTGGCGTTCCGGATTCTTGTCGCGCAGATATGAAATTGCTAATGACGGTAATGACAGGATTACTGCTAACACAAGAACCCAGTAGATAGGATCGAAATGCGCCTGCAAGCTTAAGGGGGAAATGCTGATGTTGAAGCTTGCAAAAATCAGCTCGAAGCTAAAGGTATTGTCTTGAAATCCAAAATGGACAGGAATAGCAACAAGCAAAACGAACTTGAGCAAGGTTTTCAACGCAGGGTGCAATCTATGGTATTTCTGAGCAATGAGAGTTCGGAAGCCCTCTGTGTAGGAATCCACTAAAGGGTCATGTTGAAGCCATCTGTCTTCCTTCGTATCAGAGTTTGTTTCATCTTCAGCTAGCAATAGCTATCCCTCCACTATGAACCACCAAAGAGAAGCCTATTGAATCTGATGGATTTTCCTAGATACCCCTTCATTATGAACAATCATTCTGTGTGGATTGTATCTAGGTATCTTTCTCTTGGTTAATAGCCTCATCTCGCCAGATGTTCAATCTGCTCGTGACAATCCTTGATTTGACTAGATATGTTAAAGGCACCTTGATCTCATCTTGAGCCTTAGGGACAGGTTCTGCAGGCCTAACACTAAGTTGGATAGTTTTTTCTCTCTCAGTATCTTGTGTAAACAAGTAGCTCAAGTACCATGGACGATACATTGCAATTACTCCATAGATAAGCAAAACCGGTATTGGGAAGAAAATCATGATGGTGTAGCTTGATGGCGAAAGAAAGCGAAACACGCTAGAACAAAAAGGAATCCACGCAATGCTCAAAATGCCAATTCTTATAGCTCGCGTCTTTTTCTCCAAACCAACCACATTTCCAATCAGCCGATAAGCAAAAAGCAATCGGGGAAATCCAAACAACAAAGCAAATCCAATACCAATGATATCCCCAATTATGCATCCCACATATCCATTGAATAAGACCATAGTTGCCAATCCGGAATAGTAGCTTCTATAGTGAATATGGAAATCTTGAGGTGATAGTAGGAATACACCAAGATGTGGTATAACAAATAGCAATATGAAAACTGAATACGCCAAACGTTGTGTGTTGACAAATCTCCCCTGTTTGAATCCACGCGAACCAATTTGAGTATACTTGCTTTTTGTCCACTGAAGTAATTGAGGAAGACCAACCAATAGGAAAACCAGAATCAAACCGAATCTAGGTAGCAGCACCCACATAAGTTGCTGAACGGGCATCCATATGCAAATAATAGGAATTGGGAGAAACATGGAAAAAATGGCTGGCACAAAGTTGCTTAATACCAATGTTAGAGTTGTAACCAGTCCCGCATATCTTCCTGATACATTTTTTTCCGGGTTCCGATGCCGGAAATTTGCAATCCAGAGGACCGGAGATGACACGAGCAACAACGATCCGAATAAGAAAGGGCTCAAGTGAAGCATACCAGACGTCCTAATTGCTATAACTTCCAAGTGAATAGAGCCAAATACGAAAAGCATGTTCACATTTGGGCCATTACGTCCAAATTGAATTGGAATAAGTAAAATGAGCAGAAACTGAATCAACGTCTTGAAATGAGGATTCAAAGCTTCATACTTCTGAATCAAAACATTCCAGAAACTGCGGCCGTTGGAATCCAACAAAGGATCATATGGCCAAGTCTCCGATTCTATACCCTCTCCGCTTGATTCGTCCATTGAAGGCAATACTATCCCCCCATGTCCTCCATTCGCACGTCAAATCTACTGTACTTGATGCAAGGTCTCTGCGGCCGCTGTCATGAAATCAGCTCCTTCGAACAGGATACTCCTCGCATTCTTCACGATAATAGCAAATCGGTAAATCATGCCGAAATTGTGACTACTCCAATAGAAGAACTCTGGTTTCATGAGGAACTTATCTGCCCACTTGCTACAGAGATCATTGAATGCATCCTTCACCTTGGTATTTGAATAGGAGAGGTGCTGATATATATCAAAGGTATAGCGATACACTTCCTCACCAGTTGTCAAGTATTTGAACTTCTGCCGGAGCGAGTCTAGACGAGAACTAGAAACCTCTTGGTCCCCATATTCGATTCCGAGGAGATCGGATAAATCGTCGATGCGTACGCGATAATTCGTGACATCTGAATCAACGACATTGCTATTCGGAACCCCACGCCTGGTAAAATCAGGGGTTAGCAATCGGGTGTAATTCAATGTAATCTCTTGCACTAGCCCCTCAATATCACCAATCTTAACATAATCTCCAACCCTGAAGGGGCGAGTTGCGAGTACATATATTCCACTGACAAGATTTGATAATGACCTAGAGAAAGCTAAACCAACGGCAGTACCAATAAGAGTCGAAGCCGCGATGACCCCCTCCAGACGAAATACCCTAGTAATGGAAAGAATAACAGCCACAACGACTCCAAAGAAGATCAGTCTAATGATGAAAACTATCGAAGAAGTCGCCTCCCTCGGTACCCCAATTCTGTTGAGAGATGATTTGATGCTTCTGATAACAATCAAATACAAGACATACAACAATACGAAGAAAGGAACGGCGGCTAACAGCGCTGCATAATTCTGAAGAAAAGGTGGCAATAAGTTGCGAACGATTTCTACTAGTTGATCCCACAAAGCAATGCCCTGCAATTCAATCTCTCCAGTGAATGATATATTCATGATTTCGTCGGGTCGTTCTAATCAGATTGTATGCTAACCACGGACACGTACTATGCCAATAAGGGTGTCAAAAGGCTTTCGTCGGTCCTTCATGGCTCAAAGCGAATTCGTATACCTCGGTAACAGACCCCTGAACCAAATGGGAACTTCCGCACCATCCACCCGGTCAGAAGTTGGCATATATGGCTTGATATCAAGTACCGGAGTTCCATGAAATGCGTCTATTTGGTCGATAACTAGCCGTTTAGCCTCTTGATCTATGTCCCGAAGCGCCACAACTGTATGGCCTATCGGATTCGGTCTTGCCGGAGATCTGCATGCGAAGACGCCCGATTCTTCTACAGTTTCCTCGTCACCTTTTGGAACAACACGAAGTGTGCGCCTGCTTTCCGGATTATCCCGGCCTGAAATCCACCACAACACAATAAGATGGGAGAATCTGTCTACGTTTAGTGTTGCGTCCCAGAACGAGTCATAGATCCAAATGCATACTCTCGACTCTTCCTTTGCAACTTCACCAATGGGGCGTATTTCGATGGTCATCAGGGTTTTCTCTCCCTCGTAGTGCGTGAGATGCTATTGCTGAGGGGGTATGGAATCCAGCAATTGATGGCGGACATCCAGCTATGGGACTAGTTCTCCATATAAGAATACAACGTCTAATGAAATAAAGAAAAAGAAATGTAGAGTACAAAATAGTATGGAAGGCCCGAATTGGGCCTTCGTTGTTGTTACTTCTCCGTTATGAGGAATTCACAGTGGTTATGACCCATAGAGACGCACTTGGTTTCATCTTGCTTCAGTTCTTTCTGAATACCTTGTGCTGCCAAAAGTCCTTCAATAATGGTTGAAAAACCTGCAGTCATATAACAGTGGCCTTCATCAGCATCGGTTATGATGCCTTTGATGTAGCTCTTCTCTCCTTTGACAACTAGTCTGAATGGTTCAAGCTGGAATTCTTCAACAGTGATTCTCCCTAAACCTCGCATAGTGGCAAAGTCGAAATACGCTTGAATCTGCTTTTCGATCGGTAGTCCCTCGAATCTCTTCGCAAGGCCCTTGCCAAGCTGTCTGCCTCCTTCCGAAGACGCTTCGTAAATAATCGCGTATGCGCCGTTCGTTCCCAACGTTTCTTCCATTCGCTTCTGGAGGTTAGCAATCCAGTCTGTTGAAGCAAGCCAGAGTCTCTGACCATTGTGATATATAGCACCTTCATCAAACTCGAGTTCCGATATGAATTTCCGAAATTTCGCTTCACTCATTCTTTTGCACGTCCCAAAAATGCACTGTAATTTCGCCCTCGCCTAAGGAATATTAAGAATATCCTGTACAGATAATCATAATTATTCAATATTATTGAATATAATTAGTTTATAATGAATATTATGATTCTTGACTTCAAGGTTCCAAAGAATCTAAACAGAACAAAAACTCATTGCAGATACAATCTATTCGGATCCACTTCTGAATACAGCACTTCCAGTTCTGATTCGGTTGGCAATGGCTCCACTCGTCTTGCGTTGAGGGGCATATCAAAACCTGTTCTCTTCTCAATCTCCCCAATCTCCACCCCTTGATACCTTGCTTCAAGATACATGTGCTTGGTTGATTCATCAAAGGCGAACACCCCAAGACTCGTAATCACATGTTCGGGTCCACCGCGAATATATCCTGTATTCTCACGGCTTTTGCCGCCTCTAAGCCATCCAGGACTGGTGAGATAGTCAAGTTCCTTTACGAAACGTCTCCGTTCATGCTTCATGAAAATGATTGTTCTCCCCACGAGACTTGCTACATCACAGGCACCACCACTTCCTGGAAGACGAACACTAGGGCTCTCATAATCACCGATACATGTGCTATTCAGGTTACCATATGGATCAATCTGAGCCCCTGATAGAATCCCCACCACGTTTGGGCCTGTTCGCCTATTCTGCATAAAAGCGAAGGCATCAGCCAATCCACCGTTGCATGAAGAGCCATACATGACTCTAGGATCTGCAACACTAAGAGGGATTTCAAGAAGATTAGGATCCAAAGAACCTGTCTCAAAGAATACCACACAATCGCATGCACTTGTTTTCTTCGCGGTCATAGCCGCTAGAAGCGGTAAACCTGTACCACAGAATACTGTATCGTCGTTGCTAATGCGGCGTGAAGCCGCTATTGCCATCATGGCTATTGAAGAATATGAATCATCCAATTACTCATGCCTCCTGTGTGGGTATCCAATTTCGGGGTCTGCTCGTAATCGCTCGAGGGTTTTCTTCCCAATGTTCTCAAGGTATTCATCGAAATCAGACACAGATAAAATAGAAGAATGAAGATAGTCCTGGAAAGAAGAATCATCTTTCGCAATCTCAGTATATTTCTCCAAATATTTCATGTCATAATCATAGTATCGATGGCAGGCTGTCGGATAGGCCCCGAACGGCTGCACGACAACAGCATCAACCAAAACATGTGGCAAGAAGTTCCTGCAGGGCTCATTTCTGAGAATTTCTGAGGGCACCAGTTCTTCGCAGCTAAGTATCACTGCTTCTGAGGCTCTTGCTTGTTCGATATCAGCAAAGGACAACCCTGAAATTCTGGCTGTTCCGTCTTTTGAAGCGCTCTGTACGTGAATCAACGAAATATCAGGATTGGCAGCTGGGACTAGTAGTACTTTTTCTGCCTGCTCTGAAAAGGGGTTATCTGATGAAACACACTTTTTGAGTGGAAGGGAAGGATTTGAGTTGCGTAGCTCTTGAGAGAAACCCCATTTCTCTACAATATCGGTTGAGATGCCCGAATACGTTGGCAGAAAAGGGACCCCCATTGCTCCAGACATGAATCTAAGAGTCATATGATAGTTGGAATAATCCTCAATCTCAATATCGCCATTTTCTACGGCCTGGCGGAATCTAACACATGTCGAAGCGAGTCGCCCATTCGCTCCATATGCGATTTCTACCATACTAACAGCCTTTGACCCAATGAGAAGATCAAGAGCCTGACTGCCTGAATGCATCATTACATGGAGGTTTTCGATTTCTTGGCGAACAATTTCATGGGTGAGAGCCATGGGATTCCTATTGATGGTGAATCCACCAAAGGAAATACAATTGCCCGAGTGAACGAAGTTGGAAACCGCTTCTGAAGCTGAAAGGACTTTGTCAGAGGATGACATTATTGAAGGGCACCATAGGGTTAAGAAATATGCTCCAATACATCAGTTTCGGTATCAACAAAACATTCGAAGAACGTACACACCCACGCGGTTTAGCTATTAAGGAGGCCCAAAGCCCACTTGAGTACAGAATTCAAGTTATGCCTAAACGATTTGCTCATAATGATAGCCATTCAATACTGACACAATAACTATAAGAAATGTACCACCGATACAAATCTTGAATTGAAGGTCGAAATAGTCAGACAGGACGCCTAGGCTGTTTATGGTCAGGCTATTGGCCTTCCATTGAGGTTCCGATGATGACCAAAGAGACGCCAAAGATGACACCACGTGATAGGGATGAAGCTGTTGTGGGCAAACTCACCGCAGGTGTGCTGCATGAATTCAGAAATCTCCTTCAGGGGATTATTGGATTAGCAGAGATGCTGGAAACAGATGAAGCTCTTCCTGAGAAATCCAAAATTGGAATTAAAGCAATAAGACGATTAGGTCAAAATGCCACATCACTGATTCAGGATTTCGGGGTTCCTGGCAAACCACGTCCATCTGCTCCAAGAGAAAAGGAAGACATTGATGCTGCTGAATCTCTAGGAGAGAAGGAACCACCAGAAGAGGAGAGATTGGCTGTACTTGTTGCTGAAGATGATCCGATGGTGCTTAATGTAGTTACAGGAATGTTGAAACATTTGGGATATACAACACTTGAAGCTAAGAACGGCGAAGAGGCATTTGAGTTGTATAACGAAAACATCAATCGGATTGGAATGGTGATTTCCGACATGGTTATGCCAAAGATGGGAGGCATGGACCTGGCGGAGGAAATCCTGTCGAAGAATCCCGATGAGAAAGTAGTCGTGATGACAGGATACCTCAGAGAGGATTTGGAAATCGATCCAGATGATTTTGGTCTTGCGGGCTGGTTAGAAAAGCCCATGACTGCAGAGCGCTTGAAACAGCTGGTACAATCAATCATGGGATAATAGAGGCGTGAGACTAATCAGGACGCCTAACCAATGAGTTCATTCGCGATTCTGGTAAAGGTGTCTTGCACATTCTTCCCTGTCTTGGCACTTGTTTCCATGTAATCCCATCCCAGCGATTTGGCATATTCCCTTGCTTTGTCAGGAGACACCTCTCTTTGTGAATCCAAGTCCGCTTTGTTACCAACGAGAATACCAGGTAACGCATCATGCTCATGTCTTTGCAAAGCCATCTGCATACCTTCATACCACGATTGAAGAGAATCATAGCTCTGGTGGTTTGCTATATCATATACCAGGACAGAATAATGAGCATCTTTGTAGTAATATGTTCGCAAGTCCGTGAAATCCTTTTGGCCCCCAAGATCTACAAGAGTGAGAATAACTTGTTCATCTTCGTTAATATCAATAACTGCTGCGCTGAGATCCACGCCAACCGTAGCTTGATACTGTTCGTCGAATTCATCCAAAAGAAGTCTGCGAATAAGAGATGATTTGCCTACACTTGCTTCTCCTACAAGCAAGACCTTGAAAGAGGAGACTGTCATGCTTTGTTCACCTTGCGGGTATTTTTATCATCATGAAATAGCGTCATTTCTTGTTTCACCATGTTCTATTCTTCCTTGATTCGGAGCTTGATAACGAATACGGCACCCTCGTTCTCATTCTTTTGATCTGCGAGTTCGATAGTTCCCCCGTATGCTTCAATCACCCGACGGCTGAGATACAAGCCTAGACCAGTACCTTCTGTCGTTGTACCCCGTTCGAAAAGTTCCTCTTTGATTTCCTGGGGAATACCGGGACCATCATCCGCCACTCGAATTTTGATGTGGTTATTCGTTCGACTCGCTTCAATTCTCATCTCTGGATTTGGACCTGCATACTTCACAGTGTTTCGAATCAGATTATTGAATACCATGGGAAGCAGCCTTCCGCTAACAACTGTTGTCATAAAAACATCTGGGTCAATATGCAATTTGCATTCCAATTCTACATATGTTCGCGTAGCATATGACCAAATGTCTTCGAGAATGGGGGCAATTTGCCTTGAACGGGATTTCTCAGGACTGCCGAAAAGGTCCAGCAACTGAAGCATACGGTCAACACCCGCAAGATTCGCCTCAACATACTGCTTAATCTCTTCATTATGAGATGCTAACATTCCAATGATTTCTGTGTTGCCAGATATCACCAAGAGATCATTTCTGAAATCATGTCGTAGAAGCGACCCATAGAGATCCAAGTCTTGATTCGTAGCAACAATATCGGCCATTGCTTCTCGCCATTCCGTAATATCAAGAAATGTGGCAAGAATAGAAAGGGAACCAGAACTGCCAAGAGTGGCCATCGAGAGGTCAAGCCAAACAATCTCGCCATCCTTGCGAATGAAACGTCCTTGAGTACGTACTGAATCTGTTTCTCCCCTAAGCAGAGAGCCCATTTGGCTCAAGATCTCATCTCGATCTGTCCAGTGAATGCTCGATTCCAGTTCTTCCGGGGCTAACGACTTCAGTTCCTCTTCTTCATATCCAAGAATATCTGCAGCTGCAGGATTTACGAGAGATATCTGATTTGGAGGACCCTCAATCAAGATAATACCCTGCAATGATACTTCGAAAAGAGATTCATACTTGATTTGTTTCGCAGCCTGCTTTACCTGTGTTTCATCCCATCCATTTTGAGCCTTGGTGCTCTCCAAATTTGAAAGGTCTCGGATTATGGAAAGAAAAAAAACTTCTTCACTTTGGTTTATCGATACAAGAGTAACTTCGATGGGAAAGACTCTGCCACTGCTAGACTTGGCATGAGTTCTAAAGACCGCATTGCTTTGAGTTGAAGGATTGTTGTATATCTCCTGAGAAGATTCCCGTCTAGATTCTAGAGCCTTGAGCTCAGTGGTTTTCATCTGTAGAAGCTCTTCACGAGAATATCCGAAAATCTCTACAGCTGCAGGATTGCTATCAATAATCTCTTGGTTTTGATTCTCCAGAATGATAGCTTCTTCCACATTTTTGAATAAGCTTCTATAAGTTCGCTCTACCATTATGGGAACATCCGTCTTGCCAAGAGTATCGATATTGAATCCACTATGAGGAAAGTTCGAACGAGCTAAGAATGAAGTGGAAACAACGGTAAATAAGGTTACTCAGTTGCAATGCTAAAATGGATATAATATACGTAATCCAGCTCACATTGGTAACTCAGTTTTTTGCAGGGTTCCTTCTTCTGTATTACGGATGAATATCATACAGAACCTCGCAACCACCCACTACATTCCTGAGCAGAGTTACAGCTTCTTGTGCAGACATATTCAGATTGTTGCTTTCTGCCATTACCATGATATCATCGTCATCATCAATCACAAATTGCACACCATCAACCTTCCAAGACGCCTTGAGCATCTGCACAGCTAGTTCATTTCGGTCTTCAACAGCGAATTCATAGAAATTGGAAAATGGTGCTAGGAAGTAAACCCAGCTCTCATCGCGATTAGTGAAAATACTCACTTTGAGATCATCAAAGTTATCTGTTTCCCAACGGGTAAGTATTCTATCATTATCGTAAGTGTATTTGATGCCGAGTTCATCGAGTAGTCCTAAGATGTTATGCAATATATCCAATAGGCAGCACCTTAAACAGCTGCATAACCCCCCAGCATATTAGGATAATTCGGGTGGACCTGCCTTCTTCAAGGAAGAATCCTACGAATCTCCAGCCAGTATTTCAGCTTCTCTTGGTTGAGCGAATAGGAATCCAAACGAAACATTGAATATCATAAGAGCCATGCTTCATTGAAGTCATGGATTCTAGCTACGGGCTTCATTGAGTTTGTCTTCGAGACTTGCAAGCTCTACAAACTTTTCCCAAGATATCATATCGATACCGTATTTGCGTGCTTTTTCCATTCGTTTTTCACCTGGGTCCTCAGCTAGGACCAAGTATTTCATGCTCTTGATGACGCCGCTCGCCATTTTATACTCCGGTTGAATAAGTTCCTTAAGTTCACTCTTTGTTACGCCTTCTACTTTGCCGGTTATGTACACTTTCTCAGGCATTACAATAAACCCTCATTTTCTATTTCTCATGAGAATATATAAACATAGCATCAAATCGTATTAATCCCAATTATACCACCAAAGACGTTTTATCGGCCTTTGAGCTTCTAGGAGTTCTAATACCAGAGGAGAACATCATATGACTGAGAATGAGGAGTATGAACCAGGTAACAAGGTTGCATATGGTTTTGGCGCATTTGCGGATATAGTCGCATATCAAGTCTTTACGTTCCTTGTTTTTACATTCTATTACGCTGTTGTCGGGATTGACATCGACCTGGTTACGCTTGGATTTGTGCTGTGGAGTGTGTGGAATGCCATAAATGATCCACTATCAGGACTCATATCGGATCGGACAAATACAAGATGGGGACGGAGAGTTCCGTTCATCGCGGCTGGAGCCATACCTCTTAGCCTGCTGATGTTCTTCATGTGGACGCCTCCTACTGGCAATGTTATCTGGTCTTTTACCTACTTCCTCATAGCGATTTGTCTATTCGATGGAATCTACACTGTCTATAGCCTTAACCTTACAGCTCTATTCCCTGAAATGTATCTGAATAAGGAAGAGCGAGCTTCTGCAAATAACATCAGACAGATTTTCAATATTTTCGGGCTGATAGTCGCGTTCATTGTTCCGACTCTGTTGATCTCTGACTTGTCCGCAAAAGATACTGCTGTTGATGTTGTTTTAGCAGAGTATCGATTCGCAGGGGTGGTAATTGCAATTATCGTGCTCATTGGAGCCCTCATCACTGTCAAATGGGGGATTTCGGAACGCGAGGAATTCTCAAAGGATTTCCTTTCCGTGCCAAATGTAACCGACGCTTTCAAGCACACGCTGGGCAACAGGAGCTTCCAATGTTTTCTTGTAGCAATAACTGCCAACTGGTATGTCTTCGGGTTAATACCAACAATAGTTCCGTTATATGGGCAGTTCGTTCTCGGAATAGGAGCAGGACAATCTATATTGCTGGGCGTTCTCCTCGCTGCAGCTTTCCTATCGGGAGGCGCCTGTGTCAGCCTTTGGAAGTACGTGGTTAATCGCTGGGAAGATCTGAGGAAGGCATGGATAGCCAGTATGGTCCTTTGGATTGCAGCACTCATTCCATTCATACTCATAGAGAACGTAATAGTAGCACTCATTTGCTTCGTGCTGAACGGGTTTGGATTGTCTGGCAGCCTCTATCTCAAAGACCTGGTCATTTCAGATATCGTGGATGAGGATGAACTGAAAACTGGAGTGCGAAGGGAAGGGGCATTTTTTGGAATGAACGCTTTGATTATGCGATTCTCCGTAATCATGGTATTCCTGAGCATCAACATGGTGTTCAATAGTGTTGGCTGGAAAGTCTTCACACCTGATCAAGCTACTCCTGATGTTCTATTCGGTCTCAGACTGCTGATGTCAGTATTTCCGTGTATTGCTCTGTTCTTTGGTATCATCGGATTCTCACGGTATCCCTTGGTTGGTGAACGGCTCAAGAGAGTGAAACAGGAGCGTGACGGTCTACACAAGGAGAAAGCAGGGGCAGTAGAAAGGGCACCCAAACCCACCGAAGTTCCTGACGAGCCAGATGAACTAGAAAGCGCAGAATGACCGCCGAAGTATCTCCTCTCGGTGGTTATAGCCACCTTTTCGAAAGTCTCAATACTGTCAAAGCTCTTAGTAGGATACTAATCAGACCACCAATGGAGGAGAATGAATGACAGTCCCAGCCAAATCCAACAAGGCGATACAGAGACCCTTAATCATTATCTCATTTCTGATGCTTTATGCGGCCGTTTCATTGCCGGTGATATTCAACCCATCTCTGAAATGGACGTCATCAATTGTTCGCTTTGCTGCGCTTACCGGATTCGTATCTTTGTTTCTTGCAACCTTGACCTCAGCATTCACGCGGCAAATCTACCAGATTTTTTCGCGGCCGTTTATGAAAATCCACCATGTATTCGCAGCAATAGGCCTAATCCTAATCACGATCCATCCAGCCGTATTGGCAATCGTAAGTATGGATGTGAGCATATTCTTGCCGGATATCTCTTCACTGGGGAGCTTTCTAGCACTCGGTGGTCGTCCCGCCCTTCTTTTGGTTTATGTCGCTGTCATTGCCGTTTTCTTAAGAAGGAATATTGTTAGCTACTGGCGATTCGTACATGGGCTCGTGTATGTGGCCTTGGTTCTTGCATATATTCACGGTATCTGGATAGGCACCGACCTTGCCGATCCGTTCGTGGCAGGGCTTTTCACAGCAATGTTGGCGATTAGCTTTCTCGTCCTTTTCTATAAGCGGTATATCGCGTGGAAGAGGAGAAGATGAACAGATAGGAACACAAGCCAGAGTATGGCTTAGGCGTGACCTGATGCCCTTGGTTAGTCCAAATACGTGGGCTTGGTTTCGCGTCCTCATTTCTTGGTGCTTACATCCCGACCATTCCTTTCTTGTTTCTTATTCCCAAAAAAGAAAAAGAAGGGGGAAAATCCCCCTGTTCGTTGGTTCTAGTAGAACCTGAAGTGTATTGCATCGGGGTCGAACCATGCGTTACCCGTTTGCCCAGAATACCTGTAGAAGTCTGAGTATCCCGACAATTGACATTTTATCTTGACGCCAACGTAGTTCCAGTCGTAGGGATCTATTTCTTCTGGGGTCACATGTATGAACTCTTCATCATAGAGGATTTTCCAGCTGTCTGGAGTGGAACAGTGTTGATTATTCTTGATACCGCCGCTTACCGAGTCTTGTGCTTCATACGCACTCCAACCTATGTAGTATGGAGTGGAAGTGCTCATATCCATGACAACATACTCGAGATGCCATGAAGCGGAGCACCACAATTCTGCACTGATGCCATAATAGAAGTCAGACTCGACTTTCAATTTAACATGTGTCAGCGATGTATCTTGGGGTTTGATTCTTATGATGACTATGTATTCTATGCTGTCGCCGTCCCACCAATCCGATTCACCCTTAAGAAAGAACTCTCCATAGGACTCACTAACATCAACATGACTCCAAATTCCGTCGTCGTAGCTACTTTTGATCCAAGCATAATAGTCACCTGGATAAACAGTTCCTTGGTCAGCTGTGAATCCTGGTGGTTCTGATGCAGAAATTGGTCTAACCATCAGGAAAACTATACCTAAGATTACAGCTAAACTTATGATTGATTTACGTCGTCTCAATTCTCTTACTCCCTGCTTGTCCAACTAGGACAAAAGCACATTTATTATAATGTTTTTTTTATAAGTTTTATGGACATGAGATTTATATTGAACCACTAATCCCTCATATCTGATTGTGGGCGTATCAGCATGAAATCTGAAACGAGGGTAGAAGACGAAACTGATAATCGGTTGCCAAAATGTGTAGCAATCATACTGGCGATTTTTGCACTTATTCTTCCGTACTGGATGCTAATCGAGCTCGGATATAATCCCTCATTTGTTATGTGGGCGGGTACATGGATATTCAAAATTTACGAAAGCGCAGGGACCTGGCATGTTTATTTTAGCGTCATCTTCATTGATTCCAGCTTAAACGTCCTAGGTCTTCTTTCGACCATTGCAGGCCCCCAGCTGATATTCGCCTATTTCATGTATCGACTATATTCTGGGAAGACTTCAGCCAAGAAAGCATTTGCAATTGGCGGCCTCGGTGTCATTCCGCCAATCTTCCTTACTATTCCGGGCCTCTTCATAGCCCTAGTAACTCCGGGTTATCCATACATATATCCAATCATCCCAATACCCTTGACTCTCTTCCTGGGTTATGCTCTTGTAAAAAAATATCCTCCGCCTGAAACCGTTCCGGAATGGCTCCAATAGAGATGAAACCAAAAACACACCTATTCATTGGATTACAAATCCTTAGGTTGCTAGTTATTGCTAGTCAACGTGTTTTCTCTATTTTTGAACTGCATGAACCCACGCTGTTCTATCTCTTCCCCGCTAGGATCACTGCTGACACGCTATTAGAAAGCCAGTGGATCAGCATGTACGGTGTCCGTATTAATCGGAAGAGGATTTCTCCAACCGTCTTGGTTGGCTGCCTCTGTCGTTGGTCCAATCGAACATTCGGACGATAGTGAGCTCTTCCATAGTCTTTGTCACCGAATGGTCATAATCAACCAACTCATCTTTTACGATTTCCCAAAGAGAGTCTATTACATATGTAATTAACAGCCACGGAATTCCAAGATTTGTTCATCTTTCTTGTGTGGAAACAAGCCACTCTGCTTGATGGGATAATTACACCTCACATCTTTCAAGTGCGTGGGTTACAATCGTTCGCTAGATTACTCAAGTCCCAGCAAAGGCGAGCTTGGCGCTAGGCCTGTAGATTCCCTTCTCTTGAATAAGCGATTACTTGGACTGAATTTTGTGGTTGTGTAATATTTTGGTAACTTGAATTAGTTACAATCATGTGAGATTCTGTTCACTCCAGATATGTGGGCTTGGGCACATCCCACCAACCATAGACGGGTGATTCTGACGTTGGATGTTCGCGATTGACCTCCGTAACGACAAGTGCAGGTCCATCGATGGACAAAGCCTCCTTGAGGGTATTCCCAACCGCATCTGAAGAATCAGCAAATTTGGCCCAACATCCATATGCTTCGGCCATTTTCACCCAATCTGGCGAAGTGGGTTTTCCATCCTTCTTAGACAGGAATTCAGTTGCGTAGCCTCTTTCCTTCCCGTAAGCATTCTTCTGAAGATCTCTGATGCTAATCCAACCCTGATTATCTGCTAAGACAACTCGAATCGGGATATTGTACTGGACTGCTGTTGCCAGTTCTTGCGAGGTCATAAGAAAAGAGCCATCGCCTTCAACAGCGACAACCGTTCTTTCAGGTTCAGCCAATTTCACACCCATCGCTGCTGGAAGTCCGAAACCCATCGTGGAGAATCCTCCTGATGTGATATGAGTTCCGGGTTCATAAATCGGGAATTCCTGGAATAGCGCAGCTTGGGTATGTCCAGCACTTGTGACGACATACGCATCTCGTGGAAGAACAGCTCGGATTTCAGCCAGTAAACGGGAAATGGTCATTGGTTCGTATTCTCGCTGTTTCTTCAGTTGAGTGAACCATTCCTGTTTCTTTTTTCGCAGTTCCTGGACAGTATCCGAAGTCTTGAAATCGGGATGCCTAGCCCCTTTCTCATCTAATTTGTTCAACATCTGAGAAAGAGCGGCTTTCACATCTGCGACCAAGGGGATAGCAACTTCGTAGTTTTTTCCGACTTCATAAGCATCGATATCAACTTGGATGAATTTTGTTTTCGAACCCTCGAAGCTCACACCAGGCTTATAGCTGCTTGTCGTTTCATCAGCAAACCTGCAACCCAGTGCTAGGAGAACATCTGCATTGCTTGTCAGCTCATTACCTACTGGAGAGCCTTTTGTACCAGGATAGTATCCAAATAGATCGTGGTCCTCAGGGAATGCTCCTTTACCAGCCATGGTGGTTACAACAGGAATCGCCATTCCCTCAGCAAGAGACTGGAGCTCCTTTATCGCACCAGAGTGAAGGACCCCACCACCTGCTAGGATTGCAGGATTCTCGGCTGCCAACAGTATATCAACTGCCTCATCTATTTTCTCAGGATTCGCATAGGGACGATAATCACCACGCTTCGCGACAGGGTCGTCAAATAGCTCAACTTCCATGCTCTCCGATTGCATATCCATGGGCAAGTCGATGTGAACCGGTCCAGGCCTTCCACTTGTAGCTGCTTTCCAAGCGTTATGCAGAACCCAAGGAATCTGCTCCAGACTTGAAATCTCGTAACTTTGCTTCACCACGGGTTCGAGAATGGACGCGAAGTCGTTCCAGTGTGAACGCTCGATTTCCTGCAGAACTCCATGGCCTCTCCAGCGGACATGTGTTGAGCCTGTAATCACAATCAATGCGCTTGAATCAACATAGGCTGTTGCCACTCCGATAGTTGTGTTGCAGCCTCCAGGACCAATGCTCGTAAATGCAACCATTGGCTTCCCTGTTACACGGAAATAAGCATCGGCCAAATGTGCTGCACTCTGCTCATGTCGAACCTGCACAACATCAATTCCATGCTCGTAGAACGCATCTACGAGTCCAAGACAGCCGTGTCCAGGGATTCCCACTGCAAAGGGGGTGCCCTGTGATTTCATGTACTTAGCGATCATTTCTCCGCCTGTTAGTCGTTCTTTTGCCATTGGCTTCACCTCTCGCCTCCGTAGATAGCTCCTCTATCTGCAGATGATACTAGTTCACGGTACCTGTTAAGCACGCTCCTTCTTGACCTAATCTCTTGTGGTTGCGGTGAAAACTCGTCAAACCGTTCTTCAATCTGGTCATTATCGAGTTCTAGGGTCAGGCGTCTCTCAGGAACAGAATAGGAAATCATATCTCCGTCTTCCACAATTCCAATTGGGCCTCCATCAGCCGCCTCTGGTGCAACGTGTCCAATTGCTGCACCGCGAGAGCTCCCGGAGAAGCGACCATCCGTAACGAGAACAATTTCCTTCTCAAGACCTGAAATCAAAGAAGCTATCGAGTGCTGTTCTCTCATGCCGGGTCCTCCTTTGGGCCCCTCGTATCGCACCACCATGATAGTACCTGATTCGACTTCACCATCCCAGAGGGAATTCAGTGCATCTTCCAGACAGCCGAAGACCTGCGCAGGTCCTTCGTATTCCATCATGTCCTTGGGCAAAGCGGCCTGTTTTATCACAGCTCCATTGGGAGCAAGACTGCCAAACAATACAGCTATGCTGCCTTCCTTACGGACCGGGTTCTCAAACGACCGGATGATTTCATCACCGGTTTTCGGATAGTGGAATGATTCCAGATTCTCACCAACCGTTTTTCCTGTCACAGTAATTGCATTTGTGTCAATCAGTTTGGCTCTTGCAAGCTTGTTCATCACAGCTGGAATCCCTCCTGCTTGGTCAAGCTTCAACACGGAATCATCGCCCGCAGGTTTGAGAGAGCAGAGTTGAGGAGTCTCCTTGGCTGCCTCATCCAGGCTCCTAAGATCAAACTCATCAATCTCTAATTCTTCAGCTATAGCCATCGAATGCAGAACTGAATTGAGACTGCCTCCCAGAGCCATATCGACCCGAACTGCGTTACGGAGAGACTGAGCTGTCATTATGTCACGAGGAGATATCTCGTCTTCCAGAAGCCGCATCACAACCTCGCCGCTTCGCCTCGCAATCCGCCTTTTCTCAGCCACAACAGCATGAGTAGTAGCACAGCCCGGCATTGACATACCAAGAGCCTCGGTGATGGCACCCATCGTATTGGCGGTTGCCATCATACTGCAAGAACCAGCAGAAGGACAGGCTATGCTTTCGATCCGATGGAGTTCTTCTTCCGAGATTTTTCCATCATGGGCTTTACCGATGAATTCCCGCATTTCGACAAGACTCAATTCACGGTCACCATATATTCCCGGAAGCATTGGACCGCCAGTTACTATGATTGAGGGAATGTTTAGTCTTGCACATGCCATGAGTGCAGCTGGTACCGTTTTATCGCACGCTGGAATGAGAACCATGCCATCAAACTTGTGGGCTTGCACCATGATCTCAATCGTCTCTACAGCTAGGTCCCTGCTTGGAAGTGAATACTTCATGCCGTCTGTACCTTGAGCTATCCCGTCACAAACTGCTATTGTGTTGAATTCGAAAGGTTGCCCACCACCCAGAAAAACTCCTTCCTTCGCGGCTCTGGCTATTGACTGAAGGTGAACATGACCAGGCACTACTTCAGTAAAGAAGTTGACAACCCCAATCCAAGGTCTTTCAATATCGGATTGGCTCAATCCTGTTGATTTTAACAGTGAACGTGCTGCCGCCCGTTGCATTCCAAGTTTCATCTCATCGGATCTCATCGTGATAACAGCCAAAACAAACTTAGGTAGTGGCTCATTTGACTGTTTTGACGAGTCATGACTGATCAAGTAAATTTCGCGATTGTAGGGTGCGGAAGAATATCCGACTTGCATGCAAAGGCCTACCTCAAAAATCCAAATGCGAATCTTGCAGCGATTTGCGACATTGATGAACATAAGGCAGATGAGAAAGGACATGACTGGGGTGTTCCCGCCAAGATGGTGTTTCAAAGTGTAGATGCCATGCTCAAAAAAGAGAGCATTGACGCGGTTGATCTCCTCCTTCCACATCATCTGCACGCGAAAATGACCGAGAAAGCAGCCAAGGCAGGTAAGCATGTGTCAGTCCAGAAACCTATGGCACTGAATCTAACAGAATGTCAGCATATGATCGATGTGTGCGCTGAAGCTGGCGTCAAGCTACGAGTCTTTGAGAATTTCCAATTCTATCCGCCCTATATGAAAGCAAAAGAGCTTCTTGATGAAGGTGTTATAGGACGCCCCTCATTCATTCACATCAAGCTGTGTTCAAGCATGAGCGGGGGCTGGAATGTTCCTCTAGATGCGTGGGAGTGGCGCTTTGATGATGAGCGGTGTGGAGGTGGTCCGCTGGTATGGGATGATGGTTATCACAAGTTTTCCATTGCCAACTACTTCCTTGGTGAAATCGAGAAGGTAAAAGCATGGATTGACTGCACCGGCGTCTTTGAAGATGAGCAAGAACCCCCTACTGTCTTAGATGCTCCAGCGGCAATCATGTGGAAATACAAGAAGCCGCGATGCTACGGGTCCATGGATGTAACATACAGCAGAAAGGGGAACTTTGATTCGGATTACTATGCTGCTGATGAACGGGTAGAAATAACTGGTGAGAAAGGATACATCTGGATTAACCAATGCACGGCACATTCAGTGAAAGACGAACCAGCAATCATGACATTCGTGCAAGGCGACCTACATAGTTATCCCGATGTTGAAGCAGATTGGCAGAGAAGCTTTGATAATGCCGTTGATCAGTTTGTTGAAGCAATCCTTGAAGACGAGACTCCGTCTTTGACAGGAGAAGAAGGAATGTACATTCAAAGATTCGCTCACGCAGCACATTTCTCAGCCCAAAAGGGTAAAGAGATCAATCTCGAGGACGTGGAATGCTAGAAAGAAATTCAGAATGTCTGTAGAGAATAGAGAACAAATGCAGTGCCTGGTACTGCGGATTGAAAACCGGATATAGACAACCGAAAAAGCCGACTTGAGGCCGATGAACAGTACAATTTGAAGAGAAAACTCGTCACTATCGAGTTTTTCGTATATGAGCTTAAATGGGCCTCAGAGGGATATAATTGTCTTCTACATGGTATATTTGATTTCTAGCGGTGCTTCTTAAGCGGAAACAAACCCTAGAATCATAACCGCCAACGCATACTAGAGGGCTACTAGTCCACCAGTAACCAATATCCTGTTAGATATATCGGACTATGATACAGCCATACCGTATTCTCCAAGAAAGAAATTCTCTGAAGCGGGCTTCCGCTCCCTACTTTTCGTTATGAATTCCTTCCCTTTGCTAACTACCTTCTCTTTGATTGTGGAGGCTTCTGCTTCGTGACCAAGAGCCAGCAAAACTACGATTCGCTGATCCGATTTGAATCCGAGACTCTGCCTGACCTTCTTCTCATCATAACCAGCCATCGCATGAACTCGTAGACCCTGATGCTCAGCCTGGATAATCAGACTCATGACACTAAGACCTGCATCAAACGCATAGTATGGGATGTCGTTTGTCTTGCAATCCTCATCGGGGTTAGCTCCGAGTGCAATCAGATACGGCGCTTTCTTTGCCCAACCGTTTCCTAGACTAAGCGCATCCTCCAAGTCTGGCCGAGTGTCGTCACTCCTATGCACAAAGATATAGTGCCACTCTTGATTGTTGTAGCAGGAAGGTGCTAGCCTTGCCGCTTCGATTAGTGTATGTAGTTGATTTTCGGAGATATCGGTCTCAGCCATAGTATTAGGACTGTATCGGTGCTTAATCTCTTTCAAGACATCCATACTATCTCCAGTGGCTGCCGGCTCTAATAAGCCCTTAGAGGACCCAAGCAAACCTTAGCTACTACATAATCGTTATAGCAACCAACCGTCTTCACAAGATTGGTGCAGGTATTGCCGAAGAAAACAGTAGAACAATCACGCACGGTAATGACACAGACTGTTTTTCCGAATCATGTCAACAACAACGGAACGCTGTACGGGGGAGTCCTGCTTGATTGGATAGATAGCATTGCCGGTATTGTTGCGAAAAGACACAGTCGCAGTGCGGTTGTAACCGCATCCATAGATTCCCTGAGTTTCCTCAATCCGATAAAGCAGCGAGACATAGTGATTCTTGAGGGTTGGATAAACTACGTCGGACGCAGCTCCATGGAAATTGAGGTGCGAGTAACGAGTGAGAATCCAATCACAGGTAAGAAGAGCAAGACATGCAGGGCGTTTCTCACATATGTTGCCATGAATGAAGACGGAGATCCTATGGAAGCGCCAGACCTAGAATTGAGAACCGAAGAAGAAAAAGAACGCTATCACGCCGCCAAACAGCGTCGAGAGGAGCGTTTGCGTAGAAGGGATTTGGAACCTGGAATGTGGTAGATAAGAAGCATTCCATGGATTGTTTCATTGTCCCATAGGACAGCTTTCTTAAGTTCAACTTATCTATAGTTATGTAGGAAGGTTGATTGATGGTCGAAGATACGAAGGTCAAAGATGTGTATTCCAAGGGTTTTGAGGCACTTAACGAAAACGAACCAGTATCAAAAACCCTCCCAATTCTCGAAAACAGTGAACCTCCAGTCGTGATTGTAGAGAATGATGACGGTGAGATAAGCGGTGTGTTGACCAGAAGAAGAATTAGAAGATCGAAGCTAGATCCAACATCAACCAAAATCAAGAAGCTTAAGCAGCCGGCTCCATACTTGCGGATTCATGACTCTGTCAGTGAAACTGCAAGACTGATGCTTGAGAATCAGGTGCTCCAGCTTCCAGTTTACGCAGGAGAGAAGCTCGTTGGCGTGATTTCCTATGAAGACGTAATTGACGCTGCTGCAGGAAGCGAATGGGGAGAAAAGGAGGTGCAAAGCGTCATGACATCAGATCCGTTTACTGTTTCTCCTGAAGAGACAATATCTCAAGTCCTCAGTCTGTTCCGCATGCAAGGATTCTCACATGCTCCTGTTGTAGAGAGAGGTGACTTGCAGGGAATAGTAAGCATTCAAGATATCATGGACATTGTATACCACGCTGAGGATCGCTCGACTCGAGGAGACAGAGCAGGAAACAAAGAGCCGCTTAGCAACATGGAAATCAGAACGGTCATGTCAGCACCAGTCTATGCAGCTAGACCTGATGAAACCCTCCAAGAAGCAGCTCAGAAGATGCGAGATCATGATATCTCCAGTCTAGTGGTCATCGAAGATGAAAGAGTCACTGGAATTGTGACCAAGAAGGACTTCCTCGAACCGATATCTCAAGCAGGCCAGAAAAGACCACCAATGCAGATTCAGTTTTCGGTCAAACCAGGCATTCGAATGACTGAAGAAGAAAAAGCCATCATGAGAAAGGAATTCGATTCATTTGCTCGTAGATACCAAGAAGCTCTGGGTTTGGGCAATCTGTTTGTCTACATGAAGAAATATGGAGCAGTCTCCAAAGGGGATCAGCTTATTCATTGTCGGCTTCAATTCAGAACGTCACGAGGACCCTACTATGGAACAGCTGAAGGATGGAGTCCAGAAGAGGCATTCAGGCTGGCTTTAACTAGGCTTGAAAGGCAAATCATCCAAAGCAAAGAGACTGAGCTCAGTGAAGAACACAGTAGAAGGCAGATAGAGGAGTATCTCGAAAGCGAGCTCTAGGGTAGTTGCTGACCTAGAGTCGCCTCCTTTCTTTTTTATTTTATGAAAGTCTTCTCTCACTCTCTTCGACCAATAAGAAGTAGTTTTGGGACAATCCTTGCGACTATATAGAAATCAAAACAGAACTTTTTTCTTCATATCTGAGAATCTTAGTATCAAGAAATGTTATCCATATAGGGAGTAGGGGATAATGGTAGCAGCAGTCACGAGTTTCCTGATAGGGATGATTACGGCAGGTGTGTTATCCGCTATTGTCGTTTTCTTCGCATACAGCACGAGAGAAGAGGGGCCATTTCGAAACAACAGCTTCATACAGAGAAGGCCAATTCTAACGGGTGCCTTTACCTACGCATTGGTATGGATCGTAGTTGTCGCTTCGGGAGTGTTGCCGATTGCACAATACCATGGATCCAACAATCATAGGTTCGGCCTTGAGACAGAAGATACGTATCAGTTTGCAGTCTATCCACCCCCGGCTTACGTGAATGAGGTTGTCCTTTCTGCGATGGGGCAACTGAATAGCGATGACTCGGTAACATTGGAAATCGTATTTTCAAATCAAAGCGGGCAAGCTGCACACGAAGAGATAGTGATTAGTTCCTCAGATGTGATGTGGGGAAGCATGGATGAGGTCTTCAGCTTTGAAGTTCCATCAGGCACCTATGAAGTCAGTGTCACAGCGATGTTCTACCAGAATGGAATTCCAACGCCGGGAACGACAGCTATGCTTACATACGAGACGTCACAAAGACTGGCCGCTGGGCATATGAATGAGTTACTGGCTTGGAATGTTGAATTGCTAGTAGCCGTTGCTGTTGGTATAGGCTATCTGCTATATGCCTACGTTAACGACTTCTCTCTTCAGAAACCAGAATTGAAGGAAGGAAAACGAGAAAGATATGATCGAACCTATGAAGAGTATCGATCATACGAGGAGCAGAAAGAAGACTAGTTTGGGTAAGGGATATATCAATAACTGAGATTTGGGGGAAAGGTTTTTCTTCATTTTTGTGAATACAACGGCTAATAGGAATAATTGTTCTAATTCATGAGGTCAGGATTCAATGGGAGCATCAAGTACTAGTTTCTTAATGGGTATGAGTGCAGCGGCCATTGTGTGCGCGGTTATCATAGCCCTATCGTATATCGGAAGAAAGAAAGAATCAGTTCCAAGCGTTCAACTTACAAGAAGGAAGCCATTGTTCGTTGCAGCAATAGGCTACTTTGTGGTGTGGGGTGGGGTGCTCGCCTCAGGCGTTCTTCCAATTTCACACTATCATGGTCCAAACGCAGTGCAGACTCAAGACGCGATTGACCAATCATATCAATTCACAGTCTATTCAGGGCCGGGTTACACCAACAGCGTCAGTGTTAAGGCAATGGGTTTGCTTCAGATGAATGAAACCGATTTGGTAGAAATCTTGTTCTACAATGAGAGTGGAGAAGTAATTCTTCAGGAAGTCTTAGTCAATTATACTGATGTGTATATGGGTAGTATGTCCCGAATTTCAAGACTACAGGTTCCAAGCGGCACATACACTGTCAACATAACGGAAACACATTATCGAGATGGAGTTCCAACAGGGACAGATCCGCTTGTCTTCGAGATATCCCAGGCATTAACTCCAGACCATCTTGAAGAACGATTCAAGTGGAGCACACAGTTATTCTTAGTTGTTCTCGGTGGTGGCGTGTTTCTCCTGGGAGGGTATGCAATTGATCTTGGGTCCATCAGAAAACCAGAGGCGTCACCAAAGCCAGAGAAAGAGAAAGACCTTGATGATACCTATGAAGAATATCTGAAAGCAAGCCGAAAGAAGTAATGCAGTCTAGTCTTAATGGAATTTGACACGTATTCAAAAAAGCAAACACTAGAGATTCTTCCTCTCAATGCTTAAGTGGGATGCTGCATCTCGGATATAATTAGTCTAGGATGGTTTCAGCCATGAGGAGGAAGAAAGGAATGAATCTGGCCCTCTCACTAATTGGGCCAGTAACTATGATTGTTCTATTGATAATGCCAATTGGGCCACTTGCAGGAGGTCTTGGAATCCTGCAACCTGTCGGAGGCATATTTGATGTTGGACGTGGATTGAATGAAGCCCCTGTAGAAACAATCAGACTAGAAGGACCCAGAGAAGAGATTACAGTTCTTATTGATCATTATGGCGTGCCTCACATCTATGCGCAATCCAGCGAAGACGCATATTTCGCGCTTGGATATATGCACGCAAAGGACAGACTCTTCCAGATGGTCATGCAAAAGCATCTGGCTGCAGGAAGACTAAGCGAGTTTGTCGGGCCAGCTGGTAGTAATTCTGACAAAATCTACCGAACCATAGGCCTTGAGCGTACTGCCCAAAGGACACTAGACTGGTTTCTTGCTAACGCCGATACGGATCCTGATGTTGATTACGCTCTACGGGTCATGGATGCACAGGTTGAGGGAATAAACGCGTTTATGAAATCCATAACAAGCGAGACTAGGCCCGTGGAGCTCCACCTTTTGGGTATCAACCCAGAACCTTGGAGCAAGCTCGATATGTTCCTTGGCGCGTCATTCATTACGTGGTCGTTAACAGGTGACTTTGATGACTTGGAGCGCCTTTGGCTTAAGGAGAATATCGACAACGAAACAATGCTTCAACAACTCTATCCAGATGTTATGCCATACCAGAGCTACATAGTCAAGGAGCAGACCAATCTCAGCCTATCAGATTATCCCGACGCTCCAGGAGGCTATCCTGTAAACCTTTCTCTTAGTCCTCAATCGGTTTCTGAGAACATAGCAAATGTCGAGAAAAAGAAACTCGAGAACCTGCTCGAACAACTCCTTCCTGTTGTAGATCCATTGGGACTCAAGAAGACATTCGGATCCAACAATTGGGCGGTTTCTGGAAGCAGGACGGTAACGGGCAGTCCGATGCTCTGTAATGATGCCCACATGCCTATTGTCGCACCGAACCTTGTATATGAAGCACACCTGTCGGTTCCTGGAGTCATGAACGTGATGGGCGTTACCTTACCCGGAATGCCGTCTGTGGAGGCCGGCTTCAATGACCACATCGCATGGGGATTCACAAATGGAGGATTGGATGTACTAGATATATTCGTGGAACAAGTAAATCCTGATAACTCCAGCGAGTACTTCTACAATGGAGAGTACCGTCCCTTCGAGATCATCGATGAGACCATTCGAACCAACGGAGGAACTGAAATCCATTTTGAGGTGAAAAAATCCGTTCACGGACCTCTCATTGATAGCATCATCAGCGAGGAACCTAGTAGTCCTATGTGTCTAGCAATGAATTGGACGGGCAATAGTGTCAGTCACCTGATTATTGCAGCAACAAAACTGAACAAAGCTCAGAACATCAATGACTACTATGATAGCATCTACTGGTGGGATAATCCCGTTTTCAACTTCGCATACGCAGATGAACTAGGGAACATCGCCATGACAGTATGTGGCAGGATTCCAATACGTAACGGATACAATGGAATGTATCCAGTGACTGCCCTCAATGATTCTGTGGGAATGGTGAGCAATGTTCCTTATGCATTTCTCCCAAGAGAAGTCAATCCATCTAGAGGTTACGTATCATCAGCGAACCAGCGCTCGATAGATCCTAATCAGTACGGATATCCATTGGTAGGGCCATATGTTGATGGCTATCGAGGTAGACGAATAAACGAATTTTTGGAGCTAGATGATGAAATCACCATGGAAGACCTTATGCGGCTTCAGGCTGATGTAATCGAGATTCGCGCCCGAAGGATAGTGCCTGAAGTTCTATCAGCATGGGAGAATCTCGGAACTCAAAACACAACGGTGGAGATGGTCGTAGATTGGCTCAGAGACTGGGATTATGAGATGGATACCGACCTCAAAGCCCCTACAATCTGGATGCATCTCTATGATGTCATCAGGACTGAGACATTCGAGGAACTTCAACACCTAGAAGATCAGCTAGACAGTTCGAATCGAAAATCCGTGTCACTACCCTCCAAGGTATATCCAAGGGCTCCGATTTTGGAACAGCTCATCCTTGAGAACAATTCAGCTTACTTCGATGATTCAAGAACAGTTGATCTCAAGGAAACAAGAAACCACATTCTTGTCAGAGCATTGGAGCTAGCAGTAGATGAGATGCATTTGCTCTACGGATTAGATACTTCGAATTGGACCTATGGAATTCATCATACAGTTAACGTTGAGCATCTTGCAGGGTTGACGAGGATTGAAGGCGGCCCTATTCGAGGTCAGCATACTGTATTCCCTGCATACGGCTGGGAGATGAGTTCAGGCCCCGTTCTTCGCCATGTCATAGATCTCGAAAACCCGGGTAATTCACGAAATGTGATTCCCGGCGGTCAAAGCGGCAATCCGTTCAGTAACCACTTCGACGATTTGTTCCAACTGTGGTATGAATTTGATGAAGAATCTGGTCACTACCGGTATCAGGACATCTACTACTACTCCAATGTGACCTCCTTCGAAGCGGCCAATACCGAGGGCACCTTGATAGAGAGGAGGATCATATTCCACCCCCAAACCTAATGA
The DNA here is from genome assembly GCA_014730275.1 of Candidatus Lokiarchaeota archaeon. Lineage (NCBI taxonomy): Archaea > Promethearchaeati > Promethearchaeota > Promethearchaeota archaeon. The sequence goes on from WJIL01000014.1 coordinate 79,148, forward strand.
AAGCTCAATTATGAGGAATTCGTGAACCGTACACCATTCCAAGAATTGTACTGATTTCCCAAAAGACATTCAGAGTAGTTAGATTCACCCAAAGAGGATGCCAGAGGCGAGAAACGAGGAGAAATGTCAATAGAATCATTATCGCCCCGATAGTAACAGCAAGACCCTTGAACACACGGAAATCTATCAATCCACTGGTGTTCGAATATCTTCTTGCTGAACGGCGAACAGCATCGAGCATGAGCTGACCAAATCCAAGAAAGAACAATACTGCTTTCACTGCCACAAACAGAAGGTTAGTTGTATATCCGTCATCTGAAGGCGGCCCTAGTGCAGAGAATAGGATTGGGGCTAGAAAAATTAGAAGCCAACTTGACAGTGCCACGAACAAGAGGGTGAATTTGTCGAGTTTGAGCCCGGAAAGGAGTTTTACTATACCCTTTCCTCCGAAAAAAGAGTATATGCAGGAGAAAACAATCGCGGAAATTTCAATCACATGAAGTACGTGGTTCCTACCATACCAGAAAGCAAGGATTATCAGAAGTAGAGCAGCCAGTGATAGTGCGGTTTTGTTTTCATTAGCCATTCTCTCAAATCCTGCGGATTCTCTCGCGACTCTGTATGATATGCATTTACACGGAAAAGGTACTTATTATATGAACAGGAAATACTATTGATGCCCTTATCTGAAGGGAGGAGGTACTGAATTGTCGGAAGAAGAACCAATGGAAGATGTTATGGAAGATATCGAATATCAAGAAGCAATTGAAGAGGTAGAACTCCTGCTCTTTCTACTTGATGGATCGGGAAGCATGACTCAAACTAATACTCATGACAAGAGGAAGAAAGTAGAACATCTGATGGATGTTATGACTGATTTCATTCCAAGAATAAAGAGCAGTAGCGCTGCACCTCGATTCAGAGTGCAAAATGTGTACTTCTCTGACAAGCCTTATCCTCAAGCCCAATACCAAACCATCGGAGATTTCGAAATCGATAATCCTGTGGAGAAAGCTGGTGGCGGAAGAACTGCAATTGCAGATACGTTACTCAAATCACGGGATTTGATTGATGAGTTTAACGGGGATGACACACTTCCGAATGACAAGTACGCAACTGTGTTCTTGATTACTGATGGCAGAGAAACAAGTCAAGGTGATGTAGAAGGATCCGCATCTATGCTGAAGGGTCATTCGGTTGGCCCCTTATTGGCAACCGTAGGTGTTGGAAAAGACGCAGACGAGGATCTTCTCTTGAAAATTGCTAGTGAACCCACTCCGCGTCAGATAAGACATCTTGATCAACATCATCTTCTGCAGTATATGCCTAACCAAGACAAGCTATACCTTAGAGCTCATGAAGAGGGTCAGATTACGAAGAAGACTGCTGAAGCTCTCAGGAGATTTGTGTACGTACTCAGCAAGACAGCAAAGAAGGAAGAGTAGTTTCCTCCCCGAGTGTGTGTGTGCAATTGATAGAGATTAGCATCAAGGACAAGAAATACACTGTTAATCCCTCGGAGTTGGACTTTATTGACGCTGGAGGTCAAGGGTCGGTCTACAAGTGGAGGAACTACACCCTCAAATTCCACGAGAATGACTCAATTCTTCGAAAGATGCGGGAGGTCAATAGAAGGATATCGGGCAAGAAACACATACCAAAATGCCTTGAGAAACGAACATTCATGATTGGAACCGGGAATGCCAAGGGTTCAGATCTCGGCTTGTCGTTGGCTAATCATCTCTATGTTCTAGTCTTCCGGTGGTTGGAAGGGTCTGGTCTCAACTACAAGAAGCTTAGTCGCAGCAGATTCGAAGTGGCTGACTATATCCTAAAAGGATTGCTTTTTCTTGAAGATATAGAGATTGTACATGCAGATTTGACACCTGACAACTATCTAGTGGACAAAGATGGCATACCTCATATGATCGACATAGAGGGGGCAGGTATTCCAAGCCGTAGCTCTGGACAATGGGATTACAAGCCAGCTGTTCTAGGCACAAAAATCCCTGGATTTCCGTGGCCCCCAGAGAAACAAAAGAATCCTAGAATTGTGAATGACTATACCGAACGTTGGTTTGGACTAGCATTGGTAACAGCAGTCGCCACGGGCATAACACCTTTCTTCTTCTTGCGTAGATGCGATTACGAGAGCCTCAAGGAAATGGAAAGATTGGGAGAAGACGGCTATGAAAAGGGCAAAGTAGTAAAATGGCCGCCATTAGGCATTGAAAACCACACGCATCTTCATGACCCCTTTAAGAAACAAGGAGCTCTTGAGGAATTGCGTGAGAAATGGGATGACCTAGCTACTGGTAGCTTAGTACCTATGCTATTCAATACGTTTGTCCGGGGTGCTAGTGAACCTGAAAACAGAGCATCTTTCAGAAAGATGCGAACTATGTTAGGATTTGTATAATCAATCTAAACAGTGGAATAGAAACGTGAATGGCGAATAATCATGACCTACTGGGATGTCTCAAAATCTCTTCACAGTGATGCGCATTATGACGACCACTTAGCAGTAAGATTTTTTGATGATGAGCATAGCACAGGTGTAGCTGTCATCGCAGATGGGGTAAGTAATTCCGCGGGAGGGCGCATAGCCGCGTTAGTTGCATGTTTAGTTATTCCCGAATTCATTCAAAACAACCGTAATGATGTGATTTACTCTGATCCTTTTGCGCTGATAGAAGCAGCTTTAGAAGAAGCTGGTGCTGAGCTACTCGATGTAGGAAAACGAGTATTTGATGCCGGTCTTGACGGTATTCGGAATATTCTCAAAGAGATTGATCCCCCAGAAATTCGCGAAAAATTCGTCGAGAAGATCCGCCCAAAGGTTGAGGAAAAAAGAAAGAAAGGAAATATCCCTGATTTTGAATCTACGGCCATAATTGCATATTTCGTTGGTTCAAAGATATATGTGGCTCTTGTGGGAGACGGTTCCATGCTTGAGATGCGAGATGGTACAATGTATCCATATCCACAAAGCAGAGGCAGCCTTAACACGTTTCTCTCTTCAAAAGATGGCTATCAAGGCCCGGCTAGGAAACTACACATCCGCCTTCCAAAAGGCGGAACCTTTGTTTTGGGGTCAGACGGATGTCAAATCAGGTATAGTGGTGAGCATGGTGCACCATATGCCTTATTCCAGAATACTTTTCGTCGTTCATTGGAAGAAGGGGGATTCGATAGTTTCGCTGAAAGATATTACGAACAGTTGAAAAAACAAGAAAAGAAGCGAAACGTGAAGATACTTGATGATGATTTTTCGTTAATTGCGTTGCACTTAGTAGAAACACCGCCTAGTAGTGATTCAATTGGTGAAGGTGGATTGGAAATGGAAAATGTGATTGATAAATCTGTTGAGGAAATTGAATCGATATATAGAAACATGGGCAAGGCGATTGCTGAACGGGTATACAAGGAAATATCTGAACAAGCCGAAACAGCTTTTAATGAAAAACAAGAGGAAATCGAATCGCAACTACCCAGGAGAATTCAGGAATCTATTGAAAGGGAAACAAAAAAGGCAGCACAGATAGCTGCCGATCAAATGACAGAAGAGATTCAAAAGAGAATCAAGGTCTTATCGTACCAGTTGCCAAGAAGTCTTCTCAAAGAGGAAATCACAGAAAGTAAGCCTTTCCTCGAATCAATCGAGAAGGAAATTGATCCAATTCTCACGGAGTTTGTTGAACGAATTGAAGAACATTCACGGAAAAGTGTTCGTGAAGCATTCCAGGAAGAAATTCCGAAAATTGGTGCAGATCTGAAAGACCCCGTGGAGAATATTATGGTTCGAATGATCCATTCTAAAGTGGATGAATTCACGGCGGAAATCCCGAAAATCCTTGAGGAGGAACTCTCTAAGGAGGAAATATCAAAACAGTTCGACAAACAACTTCAACCATTGGCAAATGACTTCCGTTCGAATCTGGAAAAAGCAGCTCAAGACGCTATTGAGAAAGCCAGCGATCAGAACAAGACGAAACTCGATAACCAAGTGCAGAGATTACGCCGAGACATGAAGAAACAAGCCAAGTTGGCGTTCGATGATTTTGCAGAAAAATCTGAGAAATCAATTACAGAAATCTTCAACAAGAATAAGGCAAATTTGAAGGAATATACCGAGTCAGTTACGGAAAATCTTGAGAAACAAGCAGAACAGGCCATTAGTGAGGCATATGACAAACAGAAGACACGTATTTCACAAGAGGTAGTGAGTATACGAACAGGAATAGAACAGGAAGCAACAGAGTTCTTCAAAGACTTGATAGAACCACTGCAGGATGAAATAAGAGAAACTGCAAAGAAGCAACTACGTGAGGCCGGTGGCCAAGTCAAAGAAGATATCCTGTTAGATGTTGAAAAGACTACATCAAAAATCATAGCTGAGAAGCTCAAAGAAACAAGTGACGCATTACAGGAATGAGACCACTATCGGATTGGTCTGCAATAGATTGCTATCCCAAAGCGAAATGGAGTGCAAATGCATGGAACTGGAAATCGAACCGGTAGAAGTATCGCTTCCAATTGAGGAGGCTGAATTACTGATACTTGTTTTCGATGGGTCAAGGAGCATGTCTTGGAAAAAGACGACTGTAGATGAGAAATCGAAGGTGGAGCATCTTATGGATATTGCAGAAGACCTCATTATTCGTCTAAAGGAAAGCTCCCAATGTGATAGATACCGAGTGGCACCAGTCTATTTCGCGACTGATGTGGTTCCGTCAGACCCAGTATATAGCAATCCAAGAAATACGGAGATAGAGAATCCGGTGAAAGTGGCGAATTATGGCAAGACTGCCATTGCAAAGGCACTCAACAAATGCCAAGAAATATACGAAGACTTTCTCAATGATGAAACTCTACCAAATATCAAATACTGCACAGTATATCTGTTCACAGATGGGAAAGATCATGTCGATGGGAAATCGGCAGTCCGAGAAGAGGCAAACAACCTCAAGAGATTCTTAGCAGATAGAGCACAACAACCCAATTTGGCAACTATTGCTTTTGGAGACAAGGCAGATAGGAAGTTGCTTGAGGAGATATCATCGCGATTATCGAAACGACAGAAAAGACACCTCAGTAACAAGCGTGTTCTGAAGTACTTACCAAACAAAGATAAAATGTTCATAGAAGGGCATTCAGAGGGGATGATTACTGAAGAAACAGCTGAAGCACTAAAGCAGTTTGTTTGGGTCTTGTCACAGACTGCAAAACAGTAGAGGGGCAAAAAAGCTGGTTCCACAGGTTGCACGAAAGGTAATCAACCCTGTTCTTGCGTGAACTATGAGACTAAAGCAAACCGAGCATTGTTCTTATTCTGCTGAAACTGGCCCTAAGCTGTCGCCTCTCAAGACCGCGTATGTAAGTATTGAACATTATTCCTATCAAACGACCACCTGGGTCAATTGAATCCCAATAACCTCGATAGTACTCCAGATATCCCTCTTTGCGATATTCAGGATGTAGCTTGGAGTGATTTTTGATTCCGTAGGGAGGCCACCTGAGCTCTGAGCTCTTATGAAATCCCTCTGCAGCGAGATATTGCATTTCCTGCAGACTCTCCACAGTAGAATCTCTAAGAAAGAAGAAAGGCGATTCTCTTGCAATGATGGCACATATC